>NZ_JBHMIR010000017.1:0-141287 GCF_048060285.1 Micromonospora sp. LOL_025
GATGGTGGCAGGTTGGCCGGCTATTCCGACGTGGACGGGGCCAACCAGCAGTGGCAGTTGGTGCGACTGGGCGGCGGAACACCCACCACCCCACCGGGCGGCAGCCGGACGTTCACGAACCCGATCAAGCGCAACGGCCCCGACCCGTGGCTCCAGGTGCACAACGGGGTCTACTACCTGGCCACGACGACGTGGAACTCGACGATCACCATTCGTCGGTCCACCACCCTCGCCGGGCTGGCCACCGCCCAGGATCAGGTGATCTTCAACCTGGCCGGACGGCCCAACGGCTGCTGCAACATGTGGGCGCCGGAGTTCCACCTGATCAATGGTCCGAACGGACCGCGGTGGTACTTCTACTACACCGCCGGGCAGAACGTGCCCGACTTCAACCCCACCCAGCGACTGCACGTGCTGGAAAGCGCCGGCACCGACCCGATGGGCCCGTACACGTTCAAGGCCGATCTGGGCAGCGACTGGCAGCTCGACGCGAGCATCATGACGGTCAACAACCGGCTCTACCTGATGGGTACGTACAACCCCGGTGGCAGCTACGGGCAGAGCCTGTTCATCACGCCGATGAGCAACCCATGGACGCTCGGCGGCAGCCGGGTTCGGTTGAGCTCCCCGACGTTGGCCTGGGAGCGGCAGACCCATCCGGTCAACGAGGGCCCGGAACCGCTGTACCGCAACGGGCGCACGATGATCGTCTACTCGGCGAGCGCCTGCTGGGGGCCGGACTACAAGCTCGGTCTGCTCACCTTCACCGGCAGCGAGCCCCTCAACCCGGCGCACTGGACCAAGGCGCCGAACCCGGTCTTCCAGCGCAGTGACGCCAACGGTGTCTACGCCCCGGGGCACAACGGGTTCTTCACGTCACCCGACGGCACCGAGAGCTGGATCGTCTACCACGCCAACGACTCGGCCGGCGGCGGCTGCGACATGAACCGGTCGACCCGAGCCCAGAAGTTCACCTGGAACGCCGACGGGACACCTAACTTCGGCGCCCCCGCCCGGCTCGGGGTCGCCCTCACCGCTCCCTCCGGGGAGTGAACCAGCCCGTCCGTCCGGCGCGGCCGCTCGCACCTCGCCTGGCCCGCATTCGAGGCCGGAAAGGAGTACCCGATGGTTTCCCGACGCACCCTGCTGGCCGCCGGAGCATCCGCGGCGATGGCCGCTGGCACCGGCGTCCTGTCTCACGGCGCCGCGCCGGCCCGGGCCGCCCTGGCCTACGGCGGCTACGTCATGGGCTACTTCACCGAGTCGCCGTCGTCGGCGGCGAACAACTACGGCCTGCACCTGGCTGTCAGCACGGACGGGCTCACCTGGACGCCGCTGAACCAGAACAACCCGGTCGTCACCCCCACCGCCGGCACCGGCGGCCTGCGTGACCCGTTCATCATGCGCAAGCAGGACAACACCTTCGTCGTGCTCGCCACCGACCTCAAGGGTACGGACTTCACACAACAGAACCAGTACATCCACGTCTGGGATTCTCCCGACTTGCGCAGCTTCACCGGCTACCGCCGGGTGCGCATGCACACGATGCCAACCCACACCTGGGCGCCGGAGGCGTTCTGGGACGCCTCCCGGGGCCAGTACGGCATCTTGTACTCCGCCAGGAACAACAACCGGGACTCCTTCTACGTCAACTACACCACCGACTTCCGTACGGTCAGCGCCCATCAGCTGTACTTCGACCCGGGATTCGACGTGCTGGACGCCACCATGCACGTCGGGAGCGGATCGAACTACCTGTACTACAAGAGCTTCGCCGACGGCCGGCTCTACGGCGCCCGGTCCAGCAGCCTCGCCCCGCGCAGCTTCGACCGTGGCACGTACACCAGCGGCGTGGTCAATGGCGGCATCGAGGCGCCGATCGTGGTCAAGGCCAACGACCGCAACGGATGGTTCCTCTGGGGCGACTCGTTCTCCCCGAACAACGGCGAGCTCTACGTCTGGCGCAGCGGCGACATCAACAGCAACAGCTGGACCCCGCTCGGCAAGGAACGCTACACCCAGCCGCTGAACGCCAAGCATCCCACCATCGCACCCATCACCGCCGCCGAGCACGTGGCGATGCTGTCCCGTTGGGGCGCACCGAACTGGAACCGGATCAAGTCCTACAACTTCCCCGACCACCTGATCCGCCATGCCAGCAACGCGGCGCGGATCGACCCCTACCCGTTCGACCCCTATGCCGACGCCCAATGGCGCCTACGACCTGGACTGGCGAATTCCTCGGGCGTGTCGTTCGAATCGGTCAACTACCCCGGCCGGTACCTGCGGCACAGCAACTACGTCCTGGTCCTGGCTTGGAACGACGGATCCTCCGGCTTTGCCGCCGACGCCACCTTCTATCGGACCGCCGGCCTCGCCGACGGCGGATGGTCCTCGTTCCGCTCGCACAACTTCAGCAATCACTACCTGCGGCATGCCGACTACGTCCTGCGCATCGACCCGATCAGCGCGTCCTCGAGCACGATGGATCGGGCGGACGCCACGTTCCAGATCGGGCACTGAACCGCTGAGCCGGCCCGGCGATTACGAAGACCGCGACCAACTACCCGAGCCGGCATGGCTGGAGCCCAGCCGCACGTCGCATACGGGCTTCCGCCGTATCAGATCGGCCAGACGATTCTTTGCGACGCCTCTTGTCAGAAAGGAGATTTCGATGGTGAGTGTGGATCGGGTGCCGCGGGTGGGTGCGCGGCGGCGTGGGTGGCGGGTGGGGTTGGCGGCGGGTGTGGCGGTGTTGTTGGCGGGTGCGGGGGTGGTGTTCGGGGGGCCGTCGGCGTCGGCGGCGACGGTGGATACGTCGGCGTCGTACGTGTTCGTGAACCGGCACAGTGGTAAGGCGATGGATGTCTATGACTGGTCGACGGCGGAGAACGCGCCGGTGAATCAGTGGACGCGTAACGATCTTGCGGTGCAGCAGTGGCAGTTCGTCGATGCCGGTGGTGGGTACTACAAGGTGCGGTCGCGGCACAGCGGGAAGGTGCTGGAGTTGCCGAGCGCGACCGATGGCACGCGGTTGGTGCAGACCAGCGACCGGGGGTCGGCCACGCAGCAGTTCCGGTTGCTGGACTCCGCGGGTGGGTTCGTGCGGTTCGTGAACCGGCAGTCGAGCAAGGTCATCGATGTGTGGGAGTGGTCGACGGCGGATGGTGGCAGGTTGGCCGGCTATTCCGACGTGGACGGGGCCAACCAGCAGTGGCAGTTGGTGCGACTGGGGGGCAGCACCCCGACCACCACACCGCCTCCGCCGACGGGTAACCCGCCGGCGTCCTACCCGCAGCCCATCAGGGTTTCGGGAGACATCGGTGTCCACGACCCCACCGTGGTCAAGCGGCCCGACGACACCTACCTGCTTGCGCACACCGGCAACAACATCGCGTTGAAAACCTCGACCGACCGGGTCACCTACCGCAACGCCGGCGCCGTCTTCCCCGGTGGCGCGCCGTGGACCACCACGTACACCGGTGGCTCGCGCAACCTGTGGGCGCCGGACCTGTCGTACCACAACGGCCGCTACTACCTGTACTACTCGGCATCGACCTTCGGCTCCAACCGCTCGGCGATCTTCCTGGCCACCAGCACCACCGGCGCGTCCGGAAGCTGGACCAACGAGGGCCTCGTCATCGAGTCGCGGACGTCGGACAACTTCAACGCGATCGACCCGAACCTCGTGGTCGACGACCAGGGCCGCTGGTGGCTGAGCTTCGGCTCGTTCTGGTCCGGAATCAAGACGATCCAGCTCGACCCGGCTACCGGACGTCGGCTCGGCACCTCGATGCAGGGCCTCGCCGCCTATGGTCCCGGCATCGAGGCACCAGTCGTGGTCAAGCGCGGTGCGTGGTACTACCTGTACGTCTCGTTCGATCGCTGCTGCCAGGGCGCCAGCAGCACGTACCGCGTCATGGTGGGCCGGTCGGCGAGCCCGACCGGGCCGTTCGTCGACCGCGCCGGTCGGGACCTGCTTTCCGGCGGGGGCACTCAGATCCTCGCCTCGCACGGCAGTGTCCACGGCCCCGGCCACCAGGCGTTCCTCGCAGGTGCTGACGGCGACTACCTGTTCTACCACTACTACGCCGACAGCGGCGCGTCGCTGCTCGGCATCAACCGCATCGGCTACGACGCCGCTGCCTGGCCCTACGTGTACTGACCCGGCCGATTCCGGTGGGCGGGCCCGCGCCTGCCCACCGGGATGCTCCGCACCCTCGAACCCGGACTCGGGCCACGCCGAGCTGGATGCCCTCACGCTCACCTCCGCTGACCGACGATCTCGCCCAACTGGGAGGGCACATGCCGCATCAGCACCCGTTCCGTCCAGTCAACCGCCGGGCGATCAGCCCGGGGTCCACCGACCGCCGTACCCGCTGGCGCCTGCGGTCGGTCCTGGCCGCGGTACTCGCGATACTCGCCGTGTCGGCCGGCCTTCCGGTGGCTGGCCCGGCGCAGGCCGCGCCGCCGGTGAACTACACCAACCCGCTGGCGACCCAGCGGGCCGACCCGCACATCGTCAGGCACACCGACGGCTACTACTACATGACCGCGACGGTGCCGCAGTACGACCGGATCGTGCTGCGTCGGGCCACCACACTGCAGGGGCTGGCCACCGCTGCGGAGACGACGATCTGGCGCCGGCACACCAGCGGGGAGATGGGCGCCCACATCTGGGCACCCGAGATCCACTTCATCAACAACCGGTGGTACGTGTACTTCGCCGCGGGGCGGAGCGACGACGTGTGGCGGATCCGGATGTACGTGCTGGAGAACGCAAACGCGAACCCGCTGGCCGGCTCGTGGACCGAGCGCGGCCGGATCACCACCCCGTGGGACACCTTCAGCCTGGACGCCTCGACGTTCGTGGTCAGTGGGGTGCGCTATCTGACGTGGGCGCAGCAGGAGCCCGGCATCTCCACCAACTCCAACGTCTACCTCGCCCGGATGGGTGCCAACCCGTGGCAGATCACGGGCACGGTGACCCGGCTCGTCGTGCCGACGTACGACTGGGAGACCCGCGGCTACCGGGTGGCCGAGGGGCCGGCGGTGATCCAGCGCAACGGCCGGGTCTTCCTGACCTACTCGGCCAGCGCCACGGACGCCAACTACTGCCTCGGCATGTTGAGCGCCTCCGCCGGCGCGAACCTGCTCGACGCCGCCTCCTGGAGCAAGAGTCCGACCCCGGTGTTCGCCAGCAACGCGGCCACCGGCCAGTACGGCCCGGGCCACAACTCTTTCACCGTCTCGGAGGACGGGCAGAGCGACATCCTGGTCTACCACGACCGCAACTACCGCGACATCAGCGGCGATCCGCTCAACGATCCGAACCGGCGGACCCGGATCCAGAAGCTGTACTGGAACGCCGACGGCACCCCGAACCTCGGCATCCCGGTGCCCGACGGGGCCACCCCGGTGCGGTTGCGCTCGCACGACCTGACCGCCAGCTACGTCCGACACTACGATCACCGGGCCCGCGTCGAGCCGAACGTGACCAACCTGGCCGACTCGCAGTTCCGCATCGTCGCCGGCCTCGCCGGCGCCGGATCCGTGTCGCTGGAGTCGACCAACTTCCCGGGCTACTACCTGCGCCACCGAGACTTCGCCCTGTACGTGGAGCAGAACGACGGCTCGGCCCTCTTCGGCGCTGACGCGAGCTTCCACCGCCGGTCCGGCCTGGCCGCCAGCGCCGGGCTCTCCCTGGAGTCACAGAACTTCCCGGGCCGGTACGTACGCCACCGCGGCGGACTGCTCCACGTGGAAGCGGTGAGTTCGAGCGCCGAGCGTGCCTCCGCCACCTTCCACCTGGAATAGCCAGCCACCCACCCGGATCAGCGACCCACCGGCTCCGGTGACCGCGGTTCTCGGTCACCTCGGTGGGCTCGCCCTGAGCCTCTCGACCATGCCAGGAGGAACGATGCCCCTGAAAACCATGAGAAGTCCGTTCAGCCGCGAATCGATCCGCCGCGGCCGGCGTAGCGGCCTGGCGCTGGCCATGATCACCGCGCTGGCCGGCGCGGCCGGTGTCGCCGTGGTCAGCGCACCGCCGGCGCAGGCGGCAACCATCGACACCAGCGCCTACTACGTACTGGTCAACCGACACAGCGGCAAGGTCCTCGACGTCCGGGACACCTCGGCGGAGGACGGCGCCGTGATCCAACAGTGGTCCCGCAACGACGGCGAGTGGCAACAGTTCCAGTTCGCCTCCTCCGGCAGCGGCTACTACCGCCTCAAGGCTCGGCACAGCGGCAAGGTAGTCGACCTCTGGGAGTGGAACGTCGCCGACGGCGCCGAGTACCGTCAGTGGCCCGATCTCAACGCCACCAACCAGCAGTTCCAGGTTCTCGACTCCGACGGCGGTCATGTCCGGCTGATCAACCGCCATTCCGGCAAGGCGCTGGAGGCATGGGAGTGGTCCACCGCCGACGGCGCCCGGATCAGTCAGTACACCGATCTCAACGGTGCGAACCAGCAGTGGCAGATGGTTCGGGTGGGTGGCGGGGGTGCTCCGACCACGCCACCACCGGGCACCGGTTGTGGCAGCGGGGCGACCAACGCCGAGGCCGTGCTGAGCGGTAGCACCTGGACGGCCCGTAATGGTTCGTCGACGGTCTATTCGGGTTCGAGCATGCTGTCGGCGATGCAGGCGGCGGTGAACTCGCTGTCGGCGGGCCGGACGTCGAAGCAGCGGGTGGTGGTTCGTGGCTCCGGGTCGATGAGCGCGGGTTCGCGGTTGTCGCTGCCGTCGTACACGACCCTGGCGGTGTGCGGCACGATCAACGTCACCGGATCGGGTTCGGGCGACCAGGCGCCGGTGTACTCGCGGGGCACCACGGACGTCGAGGTGCAGAACCTGACGCTGACCGGGTCGCCGTTGTACGGGATCTTCATGCGCAACGTGAACAACCTGACCCTGGGCCAGATCGACATGCGGGTCTCCTCGGGCCTGGGGGTGCGCATCGACAACCACGGTGGAGACCGGGCGGTGAAGGTGCGCAACGTCCGCATCGACAACGTGTACGTCTCGGGGACCGGTGCGCACGGAGTGGAGACGTACGGTGTGGACGGCCTGACGGTGGGAACGGTCACGGCGCGGAACACCGGCTACTCCGGCCTGCTGCTGAACGACACGATCAACGCCACGGTCGGCACGGTCGACGCGCAGGGCGCCGGCACCGGGACCGGGTACGCCGCGTTCCGCATGGCCAACCGCAACGGCCGGGTGGGTAGCTCGTACCCGACCAACATCCGGGTCGGCAACGTGATCGCCTCCGGCGGCGGCCGGGGGATCTTCTGCGTGTCCGAGTCCGGGGGCGCGGTCATCGACCGAGTGACGATCTCGAACACGGGGAACAACGCGATCCTGGTGGAGAACTGCTACAACGTCACCATCGCCGGGGTGTCCGGGACGGTGACGGGCGGCGGCGAGGTGAGGATCTCCTCGCGCACGGAGTTCCCGATCTCCTCCGGCATCCGTTTCCAGAACCTGACGGTCAGCGGCACCAATATCACCCAGAGTCCCTGCGGCGGGGCCAACAACACGATCAGCAACGTCACCAGGGTCAACTCGACGCTGAACTGGTGTTGAGCGGTGGCGCGCCGCGCCGGCTCGATTCGGCGTGCCATTTCGGGAGGCCTGTCTGAACCCTCGTCGTCGGCGTCGTCGGCGCAGTGATCGCGTCGCCTCCGGCCCAGGCCGCGGTCATCGACACCAGCGCCTACTACGTGCTGGTCAATCGGCACAGCGGCAAGGTTCTCGATGTCGCCGACACGTCGACCGCCGACGGCGCGCCTATCCAGCAGTGGTCCCGCAACGACGGTGCCTGGCAGCAGTTCCGGTTCGTCAGTTCCGGCAGTGGCTACTACCGGTTGCAGGCCCGCAACAGCGGCAAAGTTGTCGATCTGTGGGAATGGAACACCACTGACGGCGCGGAGTACCGGCAGTGGCCCGATCTCAACGCGACCAACCAGCAGTTGCAGGTCCCCGACTCGGACGGCGGCTACGTCCGTCTGATCAACCGGCGCTCCAGCAAGGCGATGGAGGTGTCGGAATGGCTCGACACCGCCTGCAACGTGAAGCCCATCGTCACGGCGAGCGCCGGGGCCGGTCGGATCAGCGTCTGATCTGGCGCCGCTTCGAACGACCACGGCACCGCAGGGGCCGGGCCGTCCGGCATCTCCGGAGGTCCGGCCCGACCGTTGGTGACGGGGGAGGGGCGCACGCCCGGGACCGCGTCCTGGCACTGCCGGTGGTGGAAGGGCTCGATGGGCCTGCCCACACAGGCCGGTCGGCGCGAACGCCAGTGACAGCGGCCGGCAGGACGCCAGCTTCCGCGTCTCCTGATCCCGTCGATCCCGTCTCCGGAAGGCAGGTCCCCCATGAGAACGGCTACGCGGCCTCTGACGGCCGTCCTGACCGCTCTTGCCACCGCCCTGGCAGGTGCGACCCTCGTTTCCGTCCCGCCCGCCCCGGCGGCGCCCGGCAGCCCCGCCGTCCGGCCGCCGCTGGGCTGGAACAGCTGGAACACGTTCGGCTGTGACATCAACGAAACCAAGATCCGCGCGGCCGCCGACGCCATGGTCAGCTCCGGCATGCGGGCGGCCGGCTACGAGTACGTCGTCGTCGACGACTGCTGGCAGGCGACGACCCGTGACGCCTCCGGAAACCTCCGCTCCGACCCCGTGCGCTTCCCGTCCGGCATGAGGGCGCTCGGCGACTACATTCACGGCAGAGGGCTGAAGTTCGGCATCTACCAGGCGCCGCGCGAGGAGACCTGCGCGCAGTACTTCAACACCATCGGTGGTGCCACGGGCGCACTGGGCCACGAGCAGCAGGATGCCGACACATTCGCCGCGTGGGGCGTCGACTTCCTCAAGTACGACTGGTGTTCACCCTGGGGCACCGTCAACGACCAGGTCGCGAGCTTCTCGAAGATGCGCGACGCACTACGCGCCACGGGGCGGCCGATCGTCTACTCGATCAACCCCAACAGCGTGCACGCCAACACGGGCCCGTCCTACAACTGGGGTTCGGTCGCGGACATGTGGCGCACGACCGAGGACATCACCGACCGGTGGAGCACCGGCTGCCGCGCCGACTGCTTCATGGGAATCACCGAGATTCTCGACGTGCAGGCGCCCCTTCACCCCTGGGCGGGGCCGCAGCACTGGAACGATCCCGACATGCTCGAAGTGGGCGTACGCGGCACGTTCACCCCCACCGAGAACCGGGCGCACTTTAGCATGTGGGCCATCATGGCGGCCCCGCTGATCGCGGGCAACGACATCACCTCGATGTCCTCCGACGTACGCACGGTACTGACGAACCCCGACGTGCTCGCCATCAACCAGGACAGTGCCGGTCGGCAGGCCCGCCGGGTCCGTGACTTCGGCGAGACCGAGGTGTGGGCCAAGACGCTCAGCGACGGCTCAGGCGCGGTCGCCCTGCTGAACCGCTCGGGCAGCACCGCGACGGTCTCCACCACCGCCACGGAGATCGGCATGGACGCGGCAGGTACCTACAGCCTGTTCGACGTCTGGACCAAGGCGGCCCGGAACACCACCGGGGCGATCAGCGCAAGCGTCCCGCCGCACGGGGTGGTCATGTACCGGGTCCGAGCCGGCGCCACGACCCCCGTCACGAACTTCAGCCTGCGCGGAGCCGGATCAGGCCGTTGCCTGGATGTGCTCGGCGGCGTACCGAACGACGGCACCCAGGCGGTCATCTGGGACTGCAACGGTGGCATCACCCAGATCATCACCGCTACTGCCGGCCAGTTACGCATCGGTGGCAGATGCCTCGACGCCGAGAACAACGGCACCGCGGACCGCACCAGGGTGATCCTCTGGGCCTGCGGCACCGGCGCGAACCAACAGTGGACCATGCAGGCCGACGGCACCGTCCGTGGCGTTCAGTCGGGCAAGTGTCTCGATGCCAGCGGGGGCAGCACCGCCAACAACGCTCCGCTGATCCTGTGGACCTGTACCGGCGCGGCGAACCAACGGTGGACCCGCATCTGAACGCGACGGTGACCGGCGCATCGGGAATGACGATGGCGCCGAAGCCGCAGGGCGGGGGTGACGAGTCCGATCAGTGAAGAACGCTCTGCTCATCGCTTCCGTTACGGAGCTGTTGCGGCCCAGTGTCTTGACGGCGTTGTATGTGAGCGTTAACACTATGCCGGTCATCGATCGGAGGTGGTCATGAGCAGTGCGGATGGTGGGGACGAGCGGTACGTGGTCGGAGTCGACTACGGCACGCTCTCCGGGCGGGCCCTCGTGGTGCGGGTTCGTGATGGCGCGGAGGTCGGCAGCGCGGTGCACGAGTACCGCCACGGCGTGATCGACTCCGTGCTCCCCGACGGCGGTCCTGCTCTGCCCCCGGACTGGGCCCTGCAGGACCCGGAGGACTACCGCGACGTCCTGCGGTACGCCGTCCCCGCCGCGCTGGCGGACGCCGGCGTGGACCGGTCCCAGGTCGTCGGCATCGGCACCGACTTCACCGCCTGCACGGTGCTGCCGACGCTCGCCGACGGCACCCCGCTGTGTGAGGTCCCGGAGCTGCGCCACCGGCCGCACGCCTGGGTGAAGCTGTGGAAGCACCACGCGGCCCAGTCGCACGCCGACCGGATCAACGCGCTGGCCCACGAGCGGAACGAGCCGTGGATCGGTCGGTACGGCGGCAGGATCTCCGCCGAATGGCAGTTCGCCAAGGGCCTGCAGATCCTCGAGGAGGACCCAGAGGTCTACCGGCGCGCCGAGCGCTTCATCGAGGCGGCCGACTGGATCGTGTGGCAGCTGTGCGACGAGGAGACCCGCAACGTCTGCACCGCCGGTTACAAGGGCATCCGGCAGGACGGTCGGTATCCGTCGACGGAGTACCTGAGCGCGCTGAACCCGGGCTTCGTCGACTTCGTGACCAAACTGGACGGCCGACTGCTGCCCTTGGGCGACCGGGCCGGCACCCTCAGCGCCCGCGCGGCCGCCTGGACCGGGTTGCCGGCGGGCATCGCCGTCGCGGTCGGCAACGTCGACGCGCACGTCACCGTGGCCGCCGCCCGGGCGCTGGAGCCCGGCCGGCTGGTGGCGATCATGGGCACGTCCACCTGCCACGTCCTCAACGGCACCCACCCGGCCGAGGTGCCGGGGATGTGCGGTGTCGTCGACGGCGGCATCAGCTCCGGCGCGTGGGGCTACGAGGCCGGACAGAGCGGCGTCGGGGACATCTTCGGCTGGTTCGTGGAGCATGCCGCCCCGGCGGGGATCGCCTCGCACGAGCGCCTCACCGAGCTGGCCGCATGCCAGCCGGTCGGCGCGCACGGCCTGGTCGCGCTGGACTGGTGGAGCGGCAACCGGTCGTTGCTGGTCAACCACGACCTCAGCGGGCTGGTCGTCGGGCTGACACTGGCGACCCGGCCGCAGGACGTCTACCGGGCGCTGCTGGAGTCCACGGCCTTCGGCACCCGCATGATCATCGAGGCGTTCGTCGAGGCCGGAGTGTCGGTGAACGACCTGGTCGTCGCGGGTGGTCTCACCTCGAACCGCCTGCTCATGCAGATCTACGCCGATGTCACCAACCGTCCGCTGGGCATCATCGGCTCCGCCCAGGGGCCGGCGCTCGGCTCGGCGATCCACGCGGCGGTCGCCGCCGGGGCGTACCCGGACGTCCACCGCGCCGCGGAGGCGATGGGCCGGGTGGACGAGGGCGTGTACCAGCCGGACCCGGACAACGTGCGGGCGTACGACGCCCTCTACGCCGAGTACCGGGCACTGCACGACCACTTCGGTCGAGGCGGCAACGACGTCATGCTCCGCCTGCGGGCGATTCGGAACGCTGCCGTGGACGCGGTGTCGAGTGAAACGGTTCTGGAGGTGGTCGTATGAACTCCGATCTGGCGCGGCAGGTGAGCTCCCTGCGCGAGACGGTGGCCTGCCTGCACGGCGAACTGACCCGGTACGGCCTGGTGGCGTGGACCTCCGGCAACGTCTCGGCGCGCGTCCCGGGGCAGGACCTCCTGGTGATCAAGCCCAGCGGCGTCGACTACGACGACCTGACGGCAGAAACGATGGTCGTCTGCGACCTGAACGGGACCGTCGTCGACGGAGGCGGGGCCCCGTCCAGCGACACCGCGGCGCACGCCTACGTCTACCGCGCCATGCCCGAGGTCGGCGGCGTCGTGCACACGCACAGCAGCTACGCCACCGCCTGGGCGGCCCGGGGTGAGGCGATCCCGTGCTGGCTGACCGCCCAGGCCGACGAGTTCGGCGGGGAGATCCCGGTGGGGCCGTTCGCGCTGATCGGCGGGGACGACATCGGCAAGGGGATCGTCAGCACCCTGTCCGGGCACCGCTCGACCGCGGTGCTCATGCGCAACCACGGCGTCTTCACGATCGGCAGGGACGCCCGCGCGGCGGTCAAGGCCGCGGTGATGTGCGAGGACGTCGCCCGTACCGCGCACCTGGCGAGGGCACTCGGGCAGCCACTGTCGATCGCACAGGCCGACATCAACTCGCTCTACGACCGCTACCAGAACGTCTACGGCCAACGCTCCACCATCGGATGACCGGCCACCCTCGAACCTCCTGACCGGGCACGCCCAGCCGGCACAGCCCCTTGTCGCAACCACCCCCCCATCACCACACCGGGCACGGCCTGGCAGGCCACCTGTCCGGATCACCCATCCCGAGGAGAACCGATGAGAACCTGGAGAACGGCACGCACCGTCATTGCGGTCGTCGCCGCTGTGCTGCTCGCGGGCAGCGCGTCGGCCTGCGGCAACAGCGACACCGGCGGCGATTCCGCCGACGACGGCAAGATCACGCTGGGCTTCTCCCAGGTCGGCGCGGAGAGCGGTTGGCGCACGGCGAACACCATCTCGATCAAGGAGGCGGCGGCGGCAGCGGGCGTCGAGCTGAAGTTCGACGACGCCCAGCAGAAGCAGGAAAACCAGATCAAGGCGATCCGCAACTACATCCAGCAGAAGGTCGACGTCATCGCCTTCTCGCCCGTCGTCGAGTCCGGCTGGGACACCGTGCTCAAGGAGGCGAAGGACGCCAACATCCCGGTCATCCTGACCGACCGCTCCGTCGACTCGGCGGACAAGTCCCTCTACAAGACCTTCCTCGGCTCGGACTTCGTCAAGGAGGGCCGCCTGGCCGGCGAGTGGCTGGTGGAGAACAAGAAGGCCGCCGCCGGGCCGGTCACCATCGTCGAGTTGCAGGGCAGCACCGGCTCGGCGCCGGCCAACGACCGCAAGAAGGGCTTCGCCGAGGCGATCGCCGCCAGCCCGAACCTGCAAATCGTCGCCTCCCAGTCGGGTGACTTCACCCGGGCCGGGGGCAAGCAGGTCATGGAACAGTTCCTCAAGGCCAACCCGAAGATCGACGTGCTCTTCGCGCACAACGACGACATGGGTCTGGGCGCGCTGGAGGCGATCACCGCCGCCGGCAAGACGCCGGGCAAGGACATCACCATCATCACGATCGACGCCGTGAAGGACGGCATGCAGGCCCTCGCCGACGGCAAGTTCAACTTCATCGCGGAGTGCAGCCCGCTGCTCGGCCCGCAGCTGATGGACCTGGCGAAGAAGGTCCACGCCGGCGAGGAGGTGCCGCCCCGGATCGAGACCGAGGAGACCACCTTCACGCAGGAGCAGGCCAAGGCGGCCCTGCCCAACCGCAAGTACTGACTGACGTCGGGGTCGCCGTCCGGGGGACGGCGACCCCGACCCGTCGCTCACTCTTGTCTACCGACACGATGCGGAAGAGGTCCGATGGGATGACGGGTAGCCGTCCGGTCCTGACCATGACCGGGATCAGCAAGACATTCCCCGGGGTACGCGCGCTCCACGATGTCGACTTCCGGTTGTTTCCGGGCGAGGTCCACGCCCTGATGGGCGAGAACGGCGCCGGCAAGTCGACTTTGATCAAGGTGTTGACCGGCGTCCACGGAACCGACGAGGGCACTGTCACCCTCGACGGTCGACAGGTCGCCTTCACCGGCCCGATGCAGGCGGCCGCCTCCGGCGTGAGCACCGTCTACCAGGAGGTCAACCTCTGCACCAACCTGTCCGTGGCGGAGAACATCTTCATCGGCCGGGAACCGCGCCGCCTCGGCGCCATCCGGTGGGGCGAGACGCGACGGCGGGCGCGGGCACTCCTGGCCCGGCTGGACCTCGACATCGACGTCACCGCGCAACTGGGGGCGTATTCGCTGGCGGTGCAGCAGATGGTTGCCATCGCCCGCGCGATCGACGTACGGGCCCGGGTGCTGATCCTCGACGAGCCGACGTCCAGCCTGGACGCGGGAGAGGTCGCGCAGTTGTTCCGGATCATGCGGCAGCTGCGCGACGGGGGCATGGCGATCCTCTTCGTCACCCACTTCCTCGACCAGGTGTACGGCATCGCCGACCGCATCACGGTGCTGCGCAACGGCACGCTGGTGGGGGAGTACCGGACCGGGGAGCTGCCCCAGGTCGACCTCGTCGAGAAGATGATCGGCAAGGAACTCGACGTGCTGGAGCGCCTCGACGAGCAGCAGAAGCGAGCCAGTGCCGTCCGGTCCGGCGAGGCCCCGTTGGTGGAGGCGTCGGGCCTGGGCCGCAGGGGTGCGGTCGCCCCGTTCGACCTGCGGATCCACGCCGGCGAGGTGGTCGGCCTCGCCGGCCTGCTCGGCTCCGGCCGCACCGAGGTCGCGCGGTTGCTGTTCGGCGCCGACCGCGCCGACCACGGCAAGGTCGTCATCGACGGTGGCGCGGCGGCCCTGCGTGGCCCGGTCCAGGCCATCGACCGCGGCGTGGGGTTCTGCTCGGAGAACCGCCGGGCGGAGGGCATCGTGCCTGAGCTGTCGGTGCGGGAGAACATGATCCTCGCGATGCAGGCCGCGCGCGGCTGGCTACGGCCGATTTCCCGTCGCCGACAGGACGAGCTGGTCGAGAAGTACGTCAAGGCGCTCAGCATCCGGCCGGCGAACCCGGACCTGCCGGTGCGTAACCTCTCCGGCGGCAACCAGCAGAAGGTGCTTCTGGCGCGCTGGCTCATCACCGAGCCGCGTCTGTTGATCCTCGACGAGCCCACGCGCGGAATCGACGTCGGCGCGAAGGCCGAGATCCAGAAGCTGGTGGTGCAGCTCTCCGACGGCGGCATGGCGGTGCTGTTCATCTCCGCGGAGCTGGAGGAGGTGCTGCGGCTGAGCCACCGCGTCGCCGTGATGCGCGACCGGACCATGGTCGCCCAGATCGACAACGACGACACTCTCGACGCCGACCGCGTCATGCGCACCATCGCCAGTGGAACCAGCAGTGAGGAGGTGAACCGATGAACGCCGTCGTCGAGCGCCTCCGTCCGCTGACCGGCCACCGCCTGTTCTGGCCCGCGCTCGTGCTGGCGATCATGATCGCCGCCAACACGGTCTACCGGCCCGGCTTCCTCTCCGTCGAGGTCAAGAACGGGCACCTGTACGGGACCCCGGTCGACATCCTCCGGCTGAGCGCCCCGCTGATCCTTGTCGCGTTGGGCATGACCCTCGTCATCGCCACCGGCGGCATCGACCTCTCCGTCGGCTCACTGTCGGCGATCAGCGGCGCCATAGCCTGCCTCTACATCAGCGAGACAGCCGACCAGAACAGCGTGGCGACCGTTCTCACGGCGCTCGCGCTGGCCTTCGGCGCCGCGCTCGTGCTCGGCGCCTGGAACGGGGTGCTGGTCGCCGTCATCGGCATCCAGCCGATCATCGCCACGCTGATCCTGATGGTTGCTGGCCGAGGGCTCGCGCAACTGGTCACCGAGGGGCAGATCATCACGATCAACTCCGGTCCGTACCGCGCGATCGGGCTCGGGCACTTCCTGACCCTCCCGCTGGCCGTCTTCATCGCCCTGGGGGTGGCCCTGCTCATCGCCGCGTTCACCCGTCGCACCGCGCTCGGCTTGATCGTCGAGTCCGTCGGCGGCAACGCCGAGGCGAGCCGGCTGGCCGGCATCCGCTCCGGGCGCGTCATCTTCCTGGTGTACGTCGTCAGCGCGGCCTGCGCCGCGATCGCCGGGTTCATGATGACGGCGAACGTGTCCAGCGCCGACGGCAACGCCGTTGGTCTCTGGGTGGAGCTCGACGCGATCCTCGCGGTGGTCATCGGCGGCACGTCCCTCGCGGGCGGCCGGTTCTCCCTCGGCGGCACCATCCTCGGTGCGCTGATCATCCAGACCCTCACCACCACGGTCTACGCCATGAACATCTCGCCGCAGACGGCCCTGCTGTTCAAGGCGGTCGTCGTCATCGCCGTCTGCCTCATCCAGTCGCCGGCGTTCCGGGCGAGGTTCCGCCGCCGACGGGACGCAACCACACCCGGGCCCACGGTGGGGCGGCGGGAGAAGGAGCAGGTGCCGGCATGAGCAGTACGTCGCTGACCACCGGCCGCACCTGGCGGCCCGGGGTGCCCCGGCGGCACGTCCCGGTCCTGGCCACGCTCGCCCTGCTGCTGGTCATGTACGGCGTCGGCGTGTCCCAGTACCGGGCGTTCTCCAACGTGCAGGTCGTCTTCAACGTCTTCATCGACAACGGTTTCCTGCTGGTCGTCGCGGTCGGCATGACCTTCGTGATCCTCACCGGTGGCATCGACCTGTCGGTCGGCTCCGTCGTCGCGATGACCGCGATGGTGTCGGCGTCGCTGCTGCAGAACGGGCTGCCCGCTGGCCTGGTGCTGGTGATCGCGCTGCTGATCGGTCCGACTCTCGGGTTCCTGATGGGCTGCGCGATCCACTTCTTCGAGATCCAACCGTTCATCGCCACCCTCGCCGGGATGTTCTTCGCCCGGGGCATGTGCACGTTCATCAGCGACGCGTCGATCCCCATCACCGACGGGTTCTGGACGGCTGTGTCGCAGGAGCGCATCGGGGATCCCAGGGGGAGCTTCGTGACGATCAGCGTGCTGATCGCGTTCGCGGTGGTGCTCGTGGCCGCCTACGTGCTCACGTACACCCGCTTCGGCCGCAACGTGTACGCGATCGGCGGCAACCCGCAGTCGGCGCTGCTGATGGGCCTGCCGGTGGGGCGTACCCGCATCGCCGTCTACACGGTGAGCGGGTTGTGCTCGGCGGTCGGCGGCATCCTGCTGTCGTTCTACACGCTCTCCGGCGCACCGCTGATCGCCGTCGGCATGGAGCTGGACGTGATCGCGGCCGTCGTCATCGGCGGCACCGTGCTCACCGGCGGGTCCGGCTACGTGTTCGGCACCGTGCTGGGTGTGCTGGTGCTGGGCGTGATCCAGACCCTGATCACCTTCGACGGGAGCCTGAACTCCTGGTGGACGAGGATCGTGATCGGTGGCCTGCTCTTCGCCTTCATCCTCCTCCAGCGCCTCATCGGCATCCGCTTCAAGTGACCGCCCTCTCGGAAGGCAATCGCATGGCAACGCACGCTGAACCCGAGGTCTGGTTCCTCACCGGCAGCCAGGGCCTGTACGGCGAGGAGACCCTCCGGCAGGTCGCCGAGCAGTCCCGGCAGATCGCCGCGCAGCTCGACGACTCGCCGGGGATCCCGGTCCGGGTGGTCTGGAAGCCGGTCCTGACCTCCAGCGCCGACATCCTCAAGGTCTGTCGGGACGCGGCAGCACAGGGAGCCGTCGGGGTGGTCGCCTGGATGCACACCTTCTCGCCGGCCAAGATGTGGATCGCCGGCCTGGACGCCCTGCGGACGCCGCTGCTGCACCTGCACACCCAGGCCAACGTCCTCCTGCCGTGGGACGAGATCGACATGGACTTCATGAACCTGAACCAGGCCGCGCACGGCGACCGCGAGTTCGGCTTCATCCAGACCCGCCTCGGCGTGGCCCGCAAGACCGTCGCGGGGCACGTGAGCGACCCGCGGGTGATCGCCCGTGTCGGCGCGTGGGCGCGCGCGGCGCTCGGGTACTCGGCGATGCGGTCGCTGCGGCTGGCCCGCTTCGGCGACAACATGCGCGACGTGGCCGTGACCGAGGGCGACAAGGTCGAGGCGGAGCTGCGGTTCGGCGTCTCGGTCAACACCTACGGCGTCAACGACCTCGTGGCGGTCGTCGACCAGGTGACTGACGCTCGGATCGACGACCTGGTCAAGGAGTACGACGACACGTACCGGGTCGACCCGCGGCTACGGCCGGGCGGGGCGCGACACGACTCCCTGCGCTACGCCGCGCGCCTGGAACTGGGCCTGCGCGCGTTCCTCGACGAGGGCGGCTTCCGGGCCTTCACCACGAACTTCGAGGACCTCGGCGGTCTGCGCCAACTGCCCGGCATCGCCGTGCAGCGACTCATGGCCGACGGCTACGGCTTCGGCGGCGAGGGCGACTGGAAGACCTCGGTGCTGGTGCACTCGCTCAAGGCGATGGCGGTCGGGGTGGAGGGCGGGACGTCCTTCATGGAGGACTACACCTACGACCTGACGCCCGGCAACGAGCTGGTGCTCGGCGCCCACATGCTCGAGGTGTGCCCGACGATCGCCGCCGACACCCCGAAGGTCGAGATCCATCCGTTGAGCATCGGTGGGCGCGAGGACCCCGTCCGGATGGTGTTCGACGCGGCGCCTGGTCCCGCCGTGGTGCTCGGCCTCACGGACATGGGGGAACGCTTCCGCCTGGTGGCCAACGAGGTCGACGTGGTGGTGCCGCCGCACCCGCTGCGGAAGCTGCCGGTCGCCCGGGCCGTCTGGCGGCCCCGCCCGCACCTGGCCGGCTCGGCGGAGGCATGGATCACCGCCGGCGCCCCGCACCACACCGTGCTGTCCCAGGCGGTGGGCGTCGAGGAACTGCACGACCTGGCGGACATGACCCGTACTGAGCTGGTCGTCATCGACGCGCACACCGACACGCGCCGCTTCGCCGACGAGATCCGTTGGAACCAGGCGTACTACCGGCTCGCCCGGGGGTTCTGAGCGCCCACCCTTCGACGATCCGGGTGGCCCCTCCACACGGAGGCCGCCCGGGCGGGGGCCACCCGGGCGGACGCCGGGTGGCTTTCTCTTCGCGTTTCGGCTACCGGCCGTCACCGGGCGGGAGCGCGGATCGTCGGGCGGGCGCTGATGGTGCGTTGATCACCCTGGGAACACCGCGGCAGCGCCGCGCCGGATCGCCGGGTCAGCCGTTCCCTGGTCAGTGGGACGGCTGGCGTAGACTGTCGAGGTTCCAACCCCGGCCACCGTACCCACACGGGCGCGGCGGTCGCGAGGGCGGATTTCGTACCACGAAGGCCGCTCCCGTCGACCTCGACGCGCGATCGCCGACGGGGCGGGCGGGGGAGGGTGAGGTGGCCGTGCGCGGTCCTGCGATGACGGACGTGGCTCGCCTCGCAGGCGTCTCCCATCAGACGGTGTCCCGGGTGCTCAACGGGCATCCGAACGTGCGCGAGCAGACCCGGCTGCGGGTCCAGGCGGCCATCGCGGAGCTCGGCTACCGGCCCAACCGTGCGGCCCGGGCGCTGGTCACCGGCCGGTCCCAGGTGATCGGCGTGGTCGCGCAGAACACCACCCTCTACGGTCCGGCCTCGCTGCTGGCCGCCCTGGAGCAGGCGGCCGCCGAGGCGGGGTTCGCGGTCAGCGTCGGCAGCGTGAGCGATCTCGACCACCAGTCCATCTCCGCGGCGGTGGAGCGGCACCTCGCACACCGGGTCGCCGGCATCGTGGTGATCGCACCGGTCGAGTCGGCGGGAGAGGCCCTCGAACGGCTCCCCAAGGACGTCCCGTTGGTCACCGTCGACGGCGACCCGCGCCGCCCGGTGCCCCTGGTGACGGTCGACCAGGTCGCCGGGGCCCGAGCCGCCACCCAGCACCTCCTCGACGCCGGGCACCGGACGGTCTGGCATGTCTCCGGGCCGTCGGACTGGTTCGACAGCGCCGGCCGGATCGACGGATGGCGGGAGACGTTGCAGGCGGCGGGGGCCGAGTTGCCGCCGCTGCTGCCGGCGGACTGGTCGGCGGCCGCGGGGTACCGGTGCGGGCAGATGTTGGCCCGGATGCCCGAGGTCACCGCGGTCTTCACCGCCAACGACCATCTGGCGCTCGGTGTGCTGCGGGCGTTGTACGAGCACGGCCGGCGGGTGCCGGACGACATCAGCGTGGTGGGCTTCGACGACGTGCCCGAGGCGGCGTACTTCATTCCGCCGCTGACCACCGTGCGCCCCGACTTCGCCGCGGTCGCCCGGGCGAGCCTGGACCTGCTGCTCGCTCAGATCGAGTCCGGTGTCGTCGGCCCGCTGCGACGGACAGTCGCACCGAGCCTGGTCGTGCGCGGCAGCGTCGGCGCCCCCGCGCGTTGACCCGGCCGGAATTCCCGCGCAACGTCGACAACCTGAGCACGGGATGGAGACGTACGGCGTGGACGATCGGTACGGTCACCGCGCGATCAGCGACGTCACGCGGGTCGACTCCACGCTGACCTGGCGTCGATTGCGGGTCGCCGCCGTTGCGGGATGCTCGGCCGACCCGACCGGCCGCCTGGCAGCGGCGACGCCGCGGAAATCGGCACGCCGTCGGCCGCGCACCCACTGGCGCAGCTGGCCGGCCAGGTGGCCGGCCAGCTGCGCCGGCATGGAGCGGGTGGCGCCCGCCGACCCGCCCGTGCGGTCAGATGAAGCGCCAGCGCCGGTCGGCTGCCCCGCTGTCGTCGGCGAGGACGATCAGGGCGCCCTGGCTGCCGGAGCCGCCGCTGACGCCGAGGACCCGACCGCCGTTGGCGCACTGGATGCGGAAGTAGCCGCTGCCGCCGTAGCGCAACCGCCACCGATGGTCGGTCGCGCCGTTGTCGGCCCACTGCACGATCCGGGCGCCGGCGGCGCTGGAACCGCCCTCGACCCCGAGCACCTTGCCGCTGTGCGAGTTGCGCAGGCGCAGGTAGCCGCCGGTGTCCACGGCCGCGGTCCACAGGTGGTCGGCCGTGCCGCTGTCGCCCCACTGGAGGATGAGCCCGCCGTCGGCGGTGGACATGTCCCGTACGCCGAGTACGAGCCCGCTGGCGAGGTTCTGGATCCGGCGGGCGCCGTTGGGCACGAACCGCCACTGGTTGTCCGGGCTGCCGTTGTCCCGGTCCTGCACCGCCTGGGCGCCCTGCGAGGTGGCATCGCCGGCGATGGCGAGCAGCTTGCCGCTGTGCACATTGCGCAGCTTGTGCGTGCCGTCGCCCACGTCGACGGGCGTCCACAGGTGGTCCGCGGTGCCGTTGTCGGCCCACTGGAGGACGCGGGCGTTGTCGGCGGTGGACATGTTCTCCACCCCGAGCACCTTGCCGCTGTTGACGTTGCGCAGCCGGATCGCCGATCCGTCGATCAGGGGCTGCCAGTCGTGGTCGGCGGTGCCGGTGTCGCCCCATTGCAGGGCGAGGCCGCCGTCGGCGGTGGACATGTCCCGGATGCCGAGTACGAGGCCGCTGGCCGCGTTGACGAGGCGGAAGCTGGCCTCGTCGTCCCCACCGCCGGGGGCGGCGCTCCAGTAGACCGTGTAGTTGTGTCCGTGCGCGTCGTAGAACGGTCCGAGGTTGACCGTGGCGCCGTCGGCCACGGCGGTGAACGCGAGGGCGCTGGTGCTGGTCCGCGTGATCGAGGCGGTGTTCAGCGAGGGCAGCCCACTCAGAGCGGTGTTGCCGTAGTTGCCGGAGAGCACCACCGGCCCGTACGTGATCGCCTGCACTGCGGCATTGTCGTTGGCGGGGGAGAGCACGACCCGCATCGGCAGCTGGACGGTGACCACGTCGCCGGAGGTCCAGGACCGGGTGAGGCTGGCGTAGCTGCCAGGCGTCGTGGCGATGTTCTGCGGCGTGCCGTTGACGCTGACGGTGGCGCCGCTCGTCCACCCGGGGATCCGGATCCGCATCGTCCACGACCCGCCGGCTGCGCCGGTGACGGTTAGGGCGGTGGTGTCGCCAACCGGGTACGAGGTGGTCTGGGTGACCGTGATCCCGCGCTGTGACCAGGTGAGCACAGACGGCATGAAGAGGTTCACCGTCAGCGTGCTGCCGTGGTGGAAGTAGATCGAGTCCATCAGCGTGGTGTTGGTCTCCACCCCGGTGCCCTGGCAGCACCAGAACGAGTGGTAGTCGGTGCTCCAGGTGCCACCTCCCCACGCCGGGCCGACACCGCGCCGGCCGCCGGGGTTCAGCGGTGTGAAGTAGGTGATGTGCCCGTGGTTGTCGGCCGGGTTCTGCTGGCCGATCATGTGGTTGAGCAGGGCCCGCTCGTAGAAGTCGAAGTAGGCGGCCCGGTTCGGGTCCAGCAGCCACAGCTCCCGGGTGAGCTTCAGCATGTTGTACGTGTTACACGCCTCGCAGGTGTCCGAGAGCAGGTGTCCGGCGATGGCGTGGGGTGCCCGGAAGTGCTCGGCCTGGCTGTTGCCGCCGATCACGTAGCTGTGCGCGTTGACGGTGATGTTCCACGCGTTGCTGGCGATGTCCCGGTAGCGGGCCGTGCCGGTGGCCTTGAACTCCCGGGCGGCACCGATCCACTTCGGCACCTGTGTGTTGGCGTGCAGCCCGTTGAGCTGGTCGGAGTTGGCGGCGAGGGGGTTGAACACGGCGTCGTGGTCGAACCGCTGGGCGGCGGTGAGCCACCGGACGGTGCCGGTCTGCTGGTAGAGGTCCGCCAGGACGGCGTTCATGCCGCCGAACTCGGTGCCCAGCGTGGCCTGCATCTGGGCGGTGGTGAGTCGGGCGGTACGCCAGTCGACCCAGCCGGCCAGCGCCAGCAGCACGTCGCGGGCCTGGGCGTTGCCGATGAGGCGCCAGACGTCGAGCAGCCCAGCGAGGGTCTTGTGAATGCAGTAGTACGGCACGTTGCCGTTGCCCAGCGTCCGCGCCTCCAGCGCGGTGAACTCGGATTCGGGGAATCCGGACAGGTATCCGGCGTTGAATCCGGCGGCAGCGTTGTTGGCCTGACACCTCGCCAGCTCCGCCACCATGTAATTCGCCTTGTCCCGGCAGGTGGTGTCGCCGAGCACCGCCCACGCGTGGGCCCATGCGGTCAGGAAGTGTCCCTGCACGTGGGTGCGGAACGGAAACGTCGGGGCGTCCCACCCGCCGGTCGCGGCGGCACCGGCAGTGGAGAGGCGGTGGTTGGCGCGGAAGTTGTACAGAAGCCGGTTGACGTCGACGAAGCGCAGGTAGTTCAGCGTACGGCCCTGGTTCTCCTGCCAACGGCTCGTGGACAGCCGGACCTGGCCTGGCTCGAAAGCGTAGGCAGAGACGCCGATGTCGGACCGGGCCGGGGGCAGGGCGGCGCTGGTCGCACCGCCGCCGCTGACGGCGCCGAGAACGGACCCGCCGGTGCTGGCGACGGCGACCATCCCAGCGGATCTGAGCAGGTGTCGACGGTTGAGGAAGGGAGAGGGCATCACGGCCTCCGGGCGCGGTGGGCGGGGTGGTGGTCGGCCCGGCCCATGCGGTCCCATCGCTGGACGAGCACCACCGGGCCGGGTCGGGCGGCGCCGCCCCTCTGAAGCAGGACCCCCGGCAGCGCACCTGTCGCCGGTTGAGGCGCCGCATCGGAAGGCGGTGCTGGGCGGGGCGTGCCTGCCCCGGGGCCCGGTGCCTGGTCGGCAGAGGGCCCGACCGAGAACGAACGACGCCGATGTTATCGATAACATTACACGGATCGGTGACGTTCGGTCGAGCACCTTGGCCGGCTGGTCGACCGATTGAAGAGGGCGCGAAGCCCGTCACCGGCCCGCTGCGCCGCGTCCACCTCCGGGGTCGTGGGCCCGAAGGTGGCACGCCGCAGCAGACGGGCTGCCGCTTCCCGCTCCGTCATGTGACCCGACGGTAGGTCGCGCACGTCCGAGGATGTGCGGGCGCTGTCCGAACGGCACCCGTTCGTCACTGCGTGGTCACTGCGCGGCGACCCTCCGTTCCGGCTTCGAGGAGTTCGCGGCCGAGGCCGGTCTCCCCGCCCCCGAGCGCCGGCTGCCGGATCCCACGCTGGTCGACCCGGGCCCTCCGGCCACGCCGCCGCCCGACACGGCATCGAGCGGCCCGATCCGTCGCCGCACGCGTGACACCGCCCGCTATCCGATCGCGCCCGATGCCCGCGGCGCCCGGCGGTGACGGCGGTGTCAGGACTGGCGGCGTGTCCATTGCTGGTTGGTACCGGTTCCGCAGGTGTACTGCGTGATGTCGGTGCCGTCGGCGGTGCCGCCGCTCACCACGTCCAGACATTTGCCGCTGTGCCGGGCGCGCAGCTGGTAGTAGCTGCCGGTGGCGACCCACTGGAACTGCTGGTTGGTGCCCCCGCCACAGCTGTACTGGATGAGGTTGGCGTTGTTGGCGGTGGAGGCGTCGGCGACGTCGAGGCATCTGCCGCTGTGCTGGTTGACGATCCGGTAGTAGCCGCTGCCGGCGTCGCGGAACTCCCACTTCTGGTTCGCACCGCCGTTCCAGGACCACTGCTTGATTTCGGCGTTGTCGGTGACGGCCATGTCCAGCACGTCCACCACCTTGCCGCTGTTGCGGTTGGTGATGCGGTAGTAGGGCGGCGCCTGTCCGGTGACGGTACCCGTGGCCGCGTCGATGGTGATGGTGGGATACCAGGTCAGGCTCATGGTCGTGGCAGAGGGGAAGGCGATCGGTAACCACACGTACTGGGAGTCGTTGACCGGCCCGCCCCAGGCGCCGGCCCAGCGGTCGCCCAGGTAGAGGTAGCTCGTCGTCGACGTGCCCTGGATGGGGAGTACGAAGGTTGGTTGAGAGCGGAAGGTCGTCGAGTCGGCGACGTTGGTCATGGCGGTCCACGGACCGGAGATGCTGGACGCCGTGGCGTACTTGGCCTGGTTCGGACTCCAGCCGGTCAGGCCCGAGGTGAGCAGGAAGTAGGTGCTGCCGCGCTTGAACAGGGCCGGCGCCTCGCGGCTGGCGTCGTTCCAGAAGTTGCCGACCAATGTGGCCACGTCGAGATAGTCGGCGGTGAGGCGGTAGATGTGCAGGTCGCGGTTCTCGTCGGCGGCGGAGAGCATGTAGGCGGTACCGCCGTCGTTGTAGAGCGTGATGTCCCGCGACATGTGGCCCAGCGGCCGGAAGCTGCCATGGTAGGTGTAGGTGCCGTCCACGGTGGCCGACGAGGCGACGGCGGCCCTGGCCTCGCCGTAGTCGGTGCCGTTCTCCTTGTGCATCCACATCACGTACCGTCCGGTACCGGCGTTGTAAATCACCTTTGGCCGCTCGATGTTGGCCACCTGCAGCTCCGTCGCCGACGACTGGGTCAGCACGTTGTTGCGGAACTCCCAGTCGCGCAGGTTGGTGGAGCGGTAGACGGATACGGCCCGGAACGTGTTGTTGGCGTTGCGGTTCTCACCGAACCAGTAGTAGTAGCCGCCGACGTTGAGTACCCCACCGCCGTGCGCGTGCAGCCCGTTGCCGTTGGTGTCGGTGAACTGCGCGCCGTTCGGGATCGAAACCGGCGCCGCCTGTGCCGGAGCGGCGCCCAGGGTGATGACTGCCACGACCGCCGAGCCGGCCAGGGTGAGCGCTGCCACCAGTGACAGGAACCGTCTGTTGCGTCTCACTACGTTCGTCCTTCCGTGGGCGGACGGCGACCGCCGTCAGCGTCGGAGCGACACGCTCAGGCCTGGTGCCGCCCACCGCTGACCGGTGACGGTTCATGCCGGGGTGACACCTTGGTAACCGACCGCGAACCAGGAAGCCACAATCCGAACCAACTTATCCATGAACGTACATGTTCGAACGTCGTCGGTGACCGCTTCCTGCTGGCTAGTGCCGTTGCGTGAGAGACAGCGAGGAACCGCGGACAACGAGGTCGGGGGCGAGTAGCACCCGGTGCGGTGGCCGGCGTTCACCGTTGAGAAGGCGGGAGACCATGAGTTCGACGGCAAGGCGGCCGACGTGGCTCTTCGGCGGCCGGACGGCCGTGAGCGCGGGATCGACCAGGTGGGCGATCTCGTCGTCGTAGGAGACGATCGCCAGGTCACCGGGGATGGCGATGCCCATCTCGGCGCAGAACTGGGCGACCGCGATGGCGTGCGGATCGCTGTGCACGATCAACGCCGTGATCCTGGAGAGTCGGCATTCCCGCAGGATGCGGACGATGACGTCCCGCTGGCCGGGCGTCGTGACGGTTTCCTGCATGGCGAGGGCGCCGGACGTGCTCGGGTCGGCGGCGGCTGTCCGCCAGGCGTACCGCAGGTGGACTGAAGTGGGGCTGCCCTGCGCCACGACGAGCCCGATTCGTCGGTGCCCCTGCTGCCGGAGGTGGTAGACGGCGATCTCGAGGCCGAGCGAGTGGTCGCTGCGCACCCACTCGATGTGCCGGGTGGTCGGCGTCCACCGGCGTGGCTGGCGCTCGACGAGAATGGTCGGGACCGGCAGGTGGCCGATCCATTCGAGGATCTCGTCGGCGTGGTCGCCGTCCAGGCTCGGCGCCAGCAACAGACCTTGAACCTGTTGCGCCTCCACGAGACGGCCCATCTGGCGGCGGTCCTCGTCGGGGTCGTAGCTCGAACCGCGCAGTTGGATGCTGACGCCGAGCGCGGCCGCGGCCGCGCGCGCGCCGGCCACGACGGGTGGCCAGTAGAAGTCGAGCGACGGCACGACCATGCCGATGGTGAAGCGGAGCGGAGCCTGGCGGGGCTGGCTGAGGGTGTTGCTGTGGGATGGCAGCGTGGCGCCGCCGTGGACCTTCGACACCAGGCCCCGTTCGGCGAGCGCGGTGATGTCGCGCCGGATGGTGAGCTCGCTGACGCCGAACTCGCGGGCGAGGTCGCGCACCCGTACCGCGCCCTGCCCGCGCAGTTCGGCGAGCAGGCGCTCCTGCCGCTGGGCGCTGAACAGCCGATCCGTTTCCACGCTGCGCACACTCCTATCGGGCGAGCCAGCCTCCGTCCACCGGAAGGACGGCTCCGTGCACGTACCGGGCGGCGTCGGAGGCGAGGAAGACCGCTGCGCCCATGAGATCCTCGGGGGCGCCCCAGCGGCCGGCCGGGATGCGGTCGCGGATGGCGCGTTCCCGGTCGGGGTCGGCGCGCAGGGCCGCGGTGTTGTCGGTCGCGATGTAGCCGGGCGCAATCGCGTTGACGTTCACGCCGTCCGCGGCCCATTCGTTGGCCAGCGCCCGGGTGAGCCCGACGACGGCGTGTTTCGCGGCGGTGTAGGACGGCACCCGGACACCGCCCTGGTACGACAGCATCGACGCGATGTTGATGATCTTTCCGTGCCCCTGGTCGAGCATGAGCCGGCCGGCCGCCTGACACAGGTGGAACACCGCGTCGAGGTCGACGCGCAGCACCGCCGCCCAGTCCTCCGGTGGGTGGCTGACGGCGGCGGCGCGGCGGATGATGCCGGCGTTGTTCACCAGGATGTCCAGGCGGCCCAGTCCCGCCGCGGCCGCCTCGACGACCTCGGCGAACTCGGCTGGTCCGGCGGCGGCCAGGTCGCCGGGCACGACCAGGGCCCGGCGACCGAGCTTCTCCACCACGGCGATCGTTTCGGCGGGGTCGGTGCGGCCCAGCAGGGCGACGTCGGCGCCGGCCTGGGCCAGCGCGGTCGCGACGGCCTGACCGATGCCGCGGTTCGCGCCGGTGACGAGGGCGACCCGCCCGTCGAGGCGGAAGGCGTCCAGGGCCATCGTCACAGGCCCAGGCTGCGCAGGGTCGGGACGGTCTGGCCGACCCAGGCCAGGTCGGCGTCCTCGCGGGCGCCTTGCGTGCGCTGGGTGCCGGCCAGGAACCACAGGAAGTACGTGGTGTAGCCGGGTGCGCTGACGACGGTGTGGTAGCCCTCCGGCATCATCTGCATCACGTGGTCCCGGATGGTGACGTTCTCCTCGTACCCGTCGTCGGTGTAGACCCGGCTGATGCCGAATCCGTTCGGCGGGTTGACCCGGTAGTAGTACATCTCCTCGTGCGCCGCCTCGGCGGGCAGGTCGTCGACCCGGTGACGGTGCGGCGGGTAGGTGCTCCAGTTTCCGGAGGGCGTGTAGGTCTCGCCGACGATGAGCCGGCGGGCGGGCAGGTCCGGTTGGCTGATCTCGGTGAGGATCTGGTGGTAGGTCCGACCGAAGTTGGCCGCTCCCCAGCGCCCGCTCGCGACCTGTTCCGGTGCGATGACGTACGGATCGGTGGCCAGGTCGCTGGGGGCGCTGGGCAGGGCGATCTCCACATCGGTGACCGCCTCCACGACGAGGGTGGCGCTGGCCGGGACGTACACCGAATGCGGCTTGCCGGAGAAGACGTCGGCACGCTGGCCGACCTGCGGGAAGTGGTGGTCGGCGACGGTGAAGTCCGCGGTGCCGCCGAGGACGACCGCGAGGATCTCCCGGTCGCCGGACCCGCCGGTCCAGGACTGACCGGCCGATAGCTTCAGCAGGGTGAAGTCCAGCAGGCGGCAGGGGTTGGCGGGCAGCGTGTTGTGGCCGTCGGCGGCCGGGATGGTGCAGTGGTATCGGTGGTTCATGGTCACCTCTCCGAGATCCGTACGGTTGGGGCGGGTCACCAGGGACTGGTCCAGCCGGGGGTGGTGGCGCGGGTGAGGGCCTCCAGGTAGAAGTAGTCACCCCAGAGGTTGCCCTCGTCGACGCCGACGCCCTTGGGCTTGTCGTAGACGCCGTGCAGGAGAAGCGCGTTCGAGACCGGATGGCCGTCGCTGGCGTAGTTGTCCACCAGGGAGCGCAGGATCCGGCCGGCCCCCGCCCGGTAGCGCTCCGCCCGCGTCGGGTCGGGGACGCTGCCGGCGAGTTCGGCCAGGCCGCAGGCGGCGATGGCGGCGGCGGAGCTGTCGCGTTCCTGGCCGCTGCCGTCGCCGAACTCCAGGTCCCAATAGGCGACGTGGTCGGCCGGTAGCCGGGCGAGGAAGTGGTCCGCGCAGGTCGACGCGGCGGCCAGCAGCGTGGGGTCACCGGTGTACCGGTGGTTGAGGGCGAAGCCGTAGATGCCCCAGGCCTGCCCGCGGGCCCAGCAGGTGTGGTCGGCGTGGCCCTGTTCGGTCTCGCCGCGCAGTGGTGCGCCGGTGTCCGGGTCCCAGTAGAAGGTGTGGAAGGTGGTGCCGTCCGGGCGCAGGATGTGCTCGCGCAGTTGGGCGGTGTGCCGGCGGGCGGCGGCGGCGTAGCGGCCGTCGCCGGTGGTCTGGCTGGCCCAGTAGAGCAGCGGAGTGTTCATCAGGCTGTCGATGATGGTGCGGCCGCGTTGGCGGGGGTCGGCCAGGTCGCCCCAGGCCTGGATGATGCCGGCCGGTTCGAGGAAGCGGGTCATCAGGTGGTCGGCGGCGGCCAGGGCAGCCGACCGGGCGCGCCGGTCGCCGGTGCGCCGGGCCGGCGTGACGCAGGCGAGGGTGTAGAGGAAACCGAGGTCGTGGGTGTCCAGGTCGATGCCGCCGTGCACCCGGTCGGCGAAGCTGTCGACATGTGCCAGGGCTGCTCGCAGGTGGTGTTCGTCGCCGGTCAGGTCGTGGGCGAGCCACAACATCCCGGGCCAGAAGCTGGTCGTCCAGCCGACGTTGGCGCCCTCGAGCTGGCCGGCGGTCGGTGGTCGTGGCGGGTAGCGGTTGGCGACGGTGGTGTCCGCCGGGTACCGCGTGCCGAAGGTGTCGATGTTCGCCTCGACGGTACGTATCGCGGCGGTCACCGCGGCCGCCATCGCTTCGGCGTCTGGGCTGGGACGGACGTCGGTCGCCGTCATGGATGCTGTTCTCCCTCGTGTGTCCGGACCGGTGCCGGGCAGGTGTGTCGTCGGCGTCCCGGCTCGACCGCCGGGAGGGCGGAGGTGATCAGGTGCTCCGGGCCGCGGCCGTCGGTGCGTCGAGCGCGGCACGCAGGCTGTACCGGCTGTTGGACCACACGACGTACCACAACGGCGCGGCCGCGACGCCGAGTGCGATCGCGGGACGGGCCGCGAAGAGCTGCGCCAGCAGAGCCAGGACCAGCAGTGACGCGGCGGTGAGGTACCAACGGCGCACCGCCAGGTAGGCGCAGGCACGGGCCACGTCGCGCAGTCGCGCGGTGGGCCGCTCGGCGATGGTCACCAGTCCGAGCAGCGCGGTGGCGGCGGTCAGCACGGCGAGTACGGCCAGGATCGGCAGCGTGAGCGCACCGGCCCGGTGACCCCACAGCGCGTACGCGTCGACGCCGAGGACGACCAGGACGGCGGTGGCCGCGGCGGCCCAGAGGACGGCCCGGCGGGCGGTGGCCCGCCAGGCTCGGCCGAACGTGCGGAGCACCCCACCGGCCCCGCCGGACGAGTAGCCGGACATGACCGCGAAGACGCCGCACAGCCCCGGGGCACACAGTGGGGCGGCCAGCGCGTACAGCGGCCAGGCCCGGGCGGCGTCGGTGGTGAGCGCGAGGACCACCAGCGGCAGGCCGCCGAGCACCAGCAGCATGTTGCTGACCAGCGCGGTGTAGATGCCGTCGAAGACGGCGGCGATGGTGTCGTGGCGCGGACGCGGGATCATCCGGTCAGCCCTTCAGTCCGGTGCTGGCGATGCCTTCGATGAAGTACCGCTGCCCGACCAGGAAGATGACCGCCACCGGCAGCACGGACAGCACCGAGCCGGTCATGATGAGCGCGTACTCGGCGTTGTACTGCGAGATGAACGTGTTCAGTCCCAGCTGGATGGTGCGCAGGTCGGGGCTGCGCAGGTAGATCAGCGGGCCGAGGTAGTCGTTCCAGGTGGTGACGAACGTGAGGAGCGTCAGACTGGCCAGGGCGGGGCGGGACAGCGGCAGCATGATCCGGCGGTAGATGCCGAACTCGCTGAGCCCGTCGACCCGCGCCGACTCGCTGAGTTCCTCCGGGATGGTCTCGTAGAACTGCTTCATCAGGAACACGCCGAACGCGCCGAACGCCTGCAGCGCGACGATCGACCAGAGGGTGTTCGACAACTGCAGCTTCGACATCAGGATGAACTGCGGGATCATGTACGACTGCCACGGCACCGCGATCGTTCCCACGTACGCCAGGAACAGCAGGTTGCGGCCGGGGAAGCGGATCCGGGCGAAGCCGTACGCGGCGAAGCTGCCGGTGAACACCTGCAGGAAGGTGACGACGACCGAGAGCAGGAGGGTGTTCTTCAGCCACGTCGTCATGTCCGAGCGCTGCCAGATGTCGACGTAGTTGCGCCACACCACCTGGTCGGGCAGCCACTTGATCGGGATGGTGAAGACGTCGTTGTTGACCTTCAACGACGACATCACCATCCAGTAGAACGGCAGCAGCAGCGCCACCGCCGCGAGCACGAGGGCGGCGTAGCCGGCCAGTCGCCAGGCCCGGGGCGCCACCCGGCGGCCGCTCGGCCGGGTGCCGCCGGGCACGGTGATGGCCGGAGCCGGCGCGGAGAGGTCGGTGACCGTCATCAGCTTTCCCTCCGCCTGTTGATCATGAACTGGATGATCGTGATGCCGAAGCAGATGGCGAACAGCACGATGGAGACCGCCGAGGCGTAGCCGAACTGGTTCTCCACGAAGCCCTTCTGGTAGATGTAGTGCGACAGCACCAGGGTGGACTGGCCGGGGCCGCCCTCCGTCATCACCAGGATGAGGTCGAAGACCTTGAAGCTCTCGATGGTCAGCATCACGGTCACGAAGAACGTGGTGTGCCGCAGCCCCGGGACGGTGACGTGCACGAACCGCTGCCACGAGTTGGCGCCGTCGATCTGGGCCGCCTCGTACAGCTGGGCTGGGATGGTCTGCAGACCGGCCAGGAAGAGCAGCATGTAGTAGCCCATGTACCGCCAGGTGCCCACGATGATCACCGCCGGCATCGACCAGTCACCCGACGTCGTCCATCCCGGCGGGTCGCCCACTCCGACCGCGCGGAGGAGAGCGTTGATCGGCCCGTACTCGGGGCTGAACAACTGGTTCCAGACGACCGCGATCGCGACGATCGACGTGATGTACGGGAAGAACGCGACCGTGCGGAAGAACCGCACGCCACGGAGCTTGCGGTTGAGCAGCAGCGCGAGGCCCAGCGCGGCCGCCAGGGTCAGTGGGATGTGGAAGACGGTGTAGTAGACGGTGTTGCGCAGCGCGGTCCAGAAGCTCGCGTCGACCCACATCCGGCGGAAGTTCGCGGTGCCCGTCCACTCGGCCACGCCGAAGACGTTCCAGTTGGTGAAGGCGACGTAGAACAGTACGGCGACCGGCACCAGGGTGAGCGCGGCGAAGCCGATGAAGTTGGGCAGGATGAACGACCACCCGGCCACCGTGTTGCGCCGTACCAAGCTGCGCCTGGGCCGCATTCGCAGCGCTGTTGCCATAGGGACTCTCCGAGACGTCCGGCCTGGGCAGCGGATCCGGCGTGCGCAGGGGAGCGACGCGCCGGACCCACCCCGAGCTCACTGGTTGAGGACCTCGTTCTTGGCGCGACTCTGCGCCTCGTTCAACGCCGCGTCGACGTCCTCGCTTGTGGACAGGATCGCCGAGTGGGTGTCTTTGAGGAGGTTCTGTAGGCCGGCGGTGTGCCTGGACACCGGGTTCTCCGGCTTGACCGAGTGGGTGGCGTAGGCGAAGGCGGACAGTGCGTCCTGCGGCACGCCGTCCAGCCCGAACAGGGTCCGGCTTACCGCGTCGGTGACCTGGGCCGGTGTGATGCCGATTCCGGCGAGTGCCTTGCCGGCTTCCTCGCCGGCCACGTACCGCAGGAACGCCTTGGCCGCGGCGACCTTAGACTTGCCGATCTTCGGGTTGATGCCGAGCCCGGTCGGGTCGCCGAACGTCACCGGCGTGGCGGAGGTGCCGGTGGTGGACTTGTCGAACTGCGGCGCCGGGGCGATGCCCCACTCGAACTTGTCGGCGTCGCCGGTCGTGCGCTGCTGGAGCAGGGTCGCGATGTACCAGGTGCCCATCAGCAGCATCGCCGACTGCTGCTTGCCGAACTGTGCCTGGTAGGTGAGCTTGTTCGTGCTCGCGGTGCCGTACGTCGGCTGCGCGCCGGCCGCCTGCAGGTCCAGGGACCGCTGGTAGTACGGCTTGAGATAGGAGAAGTCACCGGAGAGCAGGTCGGCGCCCGGCGTCTGCGCGAGCGCGAACCCCTGCGTCGTGGACTGGAATACGTGCTGGTAGGTGCCGGTCGCCCTGGCGCCGGCACCCTTGAGGCCGGTGGTCAGCGCCTTGGCCGCGGTGGCGTAGTCGTCCCAGGTCCAGCTGCCGTCCGGCGGGTTCACCTTCGCCTTGGCGAACAGTTCCTTGTTGTAGAACAGCACCCAGGAGTCCTGCCGGTACGGCACCGCGTAAGCCTTGCCCTCGACCTGGTAGGCGGCGGCCGAACTCACCCCCCTGAGAGCCGAGGAGGTGTCGGTCACGTCGAGCAGTTGGCCGCCGCTCTGATAGGTGTAGAAGTTCTTCAGGTTCTTCAGCACGTACACGTCCGGGGCGGTGCCGGCGGCCAGGTCGGCGGTCATCTGGGTGTCGTAGTTGGTGGCGTCGTACTCCTTGAGTTCCACCGTCACGTTCGGGTGGCTCGCCTTGAAGCCGTCGGCGAGGGTCTTGAACTCCGGCGTTGACTCCAGGCTCCAACCCGCCAGGGTGATCGTCACCGGGGCGTTGGGGTCGACCGGCTCGTCCTCGCCGCCACAGCCGGTGAGGACGAGGGTCAGCGCCGTCGCGGCACTGACGGCAACCGATATTGCGCGCTTCATCCCTTACTCCTTGGGTCAGGGGCCTCGGATGGGCCCGAACTGCTACCAGGCCGCTGGTCCGCGGTCTTGGCCCGCTCGATGTCCAGGCGGGTCACCGTGCTCGCCCCGCCCGGCCAGCCGACCGCCACATCGAGACCGTCGGCGTCCTCGCCCAGCACGACCCGGCACGCCTGCCGGGTCGTGACCGCGCAGTCCCTGGACAGCTCGGTGAGGACGACGACCCACGCACCGGGCCGGACCACGTGATCCACCCAGGGCACCACCAGCCCGCCGGCCAACGGCCCGCCATCGGGCACGGCCGTGGCGCCGGCCGTGCCACCGCCGTGCAAGCCCTCCAGCCGGCTCGTCAGGCCCGCACCGGTCACGCTGACCACGCCGCCGTCGAAGGCGGCCGTCGCATCACCGGCAACGGCCCAACCACCGATCCTGAGCCGCAGCCCGGCGGCGTCGACGCCGCCGGCGAGGTCGTCGACCCGGACCAGGCGCAGCTCCCAGGGCCCGAGGACCAGCGAGTACACGGTGAGGTGCCCGGCCGGCCGGAACGTGCCCGCGCGGCCACCGCCGTGGTCACGGTGGTCCGGGTCCGGATCCACCCAGTGGGCGAGGGTGCGCGAACCGGCCACGCCCACGCCGTCGCCATCGAGATGCACCGTCAGCAGGCGCATCCCGGTGCGATGGGTGGCCCGGCCGTCCTCGTCGACGAGGGTGACGGACTGGTCGAGCGGGTTGGCCCAGCCGCTCTCGTCGAGCACCGGACTGGTCGCGGTGGAGTAGCCGAGCCGGGCGTAGAGCGGCGAGTCACCGACGGCGGCGTCCTCGACGGCGTGGTCGGTGCCGTGGTTGATTACCCGGACGACGCCGTCGGAGCGGGTGGCCGAGACCAGCCAGCCGGGCGCGCGTACGACCCGGACGGTGTCCCGCTGCTCGACCGGCAGCGGCTCCTCCGGTGTCGTCCACACCGGATGGTCCTCGGGGAGGGCGATGCCGAGCAGCCCCTTGCTGGCCCAGTACGGCGAGCCGGGTCCTGAGTACGCCTGGGCCAGCCGGGGCCACGGCCCGTGCCAGCCCGTGGTGAGCAGACCGCGGTCGTCGAAGGCGCCGTGGTCGACGAAGTGCCGCACGATGCCGGTGGCGGCGCGGCGCAGCTGGCCGAGGCTGACCGACGGCACCCCCGCGACCGCGCCGACCCAGAACGGGGCCGCGGCCGCGAACCGGTAGGTCAGGCTCCGCCCCTGCACCAGCGGCGACCCGTCCGCGCCCACGAGCGCGACCGCGTCACGCAGGTACCGGTCGAGGCCGGCCAGATCCCGCTCACGGCGCCCCGCGGCCAGCTCCTCCGCGCCGGCCATCCGCGCCCACAACGTCGGATAGACGTGCAGCGCCCAGCCCACGTAGTGGTCGTAGGCGCGCTCGGGTCCGTCGGACATCCAGCCGTCGGCGCGGGCGAATCCGTCATGGGTGGCCAGGTCCTCCGCCATCTCGTCCAGCGAGTGCGGCCCGCCCACCGAACGCAGGAACGTCTGCACGACCAGGCGGAACCAGACCCAGTTGATCCGCGGGTAGCTGGCGTCGCCGACCGCCGGGGCCAGGTAGGCCACCACCCGCTCCCGCACCTCGGATGAGAGGCGGTCCCAGATCCACGGACGGGTCAGGTCGAGGACGAGCGCGAGGGAGGCGGCCTCGACCTTCGCCTGGGGATGCTCGTCCAGCCGCACCCAGCGGTCCGCACACCTCGGGTCGGTACCGGCGGCGAATCCCGCCGCGTACCAGTCGGCAAGCTCTTCGACACCCACTCCCCGCGCACCGGCGACCCGGAAACCAGCCAGCAGGAACGTCCGGGCGAACCCCTCCAGGCCGTCGACGGCCCGTCCGTAGCCGCCCTCCCGGCCAGGGACGACGACCAGAGCATGGCCAGGCGACGCGAACGGCCGGACGGCGGCGAGCATGCGGTCGGCCAGCGCCAACCAGTCACCCCGGTTCCAGCTCCCGGCGGTGCTGGCATGCCGGTCCGGCGCGGACGCCAGCTCGCCGATCCCGCCAACCATCAGCCGCAGTCCCGTCGCATCGATTGCCTCCATGGGATGTGTCGGAGCGGCGTGTCGCCCGCATGTGACGTAGAGACGACGGCCAGGTTTCCGAAGTAAAACGTTCACAACAGAACAAGTCAATGCCTTCTCGAACCGTGACGAGCACATCCGATCAAAAAAGCGCAGATTGCGCGCCCGACCTGGCGCGAGTTGCCCCTTCGCTGCCCGTCCAAGGCGGACAGGGCCCGCACGCGGGCGTCGACCGCCCCGTCTCCACTACGGTAAGCGCCGCCAGTCCGCCGAGAAACGCTCTGATACGATCACGATCGTTCATAGTCGCTCTATCTGCGAGGAGCCATGGCCGCTGACCGCTTCGCCGGCCCGCTCGCATCAGCCTGGCCGGATGTCGGTGCCGCCCGGCTCGAAAAGCTGCTCCTGCCCTCGGAACTGGCCCTGCCGGTGCCCCCGGCGCCGCGGCGCGGCACCTGGGCCGAGCCGCACGTGCACGGGCCCACGCTGGCCGGCCTCCGGGCGTCCGCCGAACGCGACCGGGCCACCCCGTGGCCGACCCCGCTGGCCAGCCAGTACGCCCGATACCACCGGGACGGCGACCGCGACACGTACGAGCGGCGGGTTTTCGCCCGGCAGCGGCGGCTCACCCGCGCCGCCGTCGTCGCCGCCGTCATCCTCGACGACGGCTGGCTCGACGAGGTGGTCGACGGGGTGACACTGCTGTGCGAGCAGAGCAGCTGGTGCTGGCCCGCCCACGACGACACCCACACCGCGCACGGCGCGGTGCTGCCCACCGTGACCGACCCGTACCTCGACCTCGGCGCCGGCGAGGTCGCCGCGCAGCTGGCCTGGATCGACCACCTGCTCGGCGAGCCGCTCGACGCGTACGCGCCCGGCCTGCGCGCCCGCGTCCGCCACGAGGTCGACCGGCGCGTGCTGACCCCGTTCACCACCCGCCGCGACTGGCACTGGCTCGGCCTCGACGGCGACGTGCACAACTGGAACCCGTGGATCCACGGCAACGTCCTCGTCGCCGCGCTGCGCCTGGTCGACAACCAGACCCGGCGGGCCGCGCTGGTCGACCTGGTCGTCGAAGGACTCGACCGGTACGTGGCGGCGCTGCCCGTCGACGGCGCCGTCGACGAGGGCTACGAGTACTGGTGGAACGGCGCGTGCCGGGCGCTGGAGGCGCTCGACATCCTGGCCCACGCCACGAGCGGCGCGCTGGACGGCGTACCTGGTGACGCGCTGCGCCACACCGTCGCCTTCCCGCACCGCGTGCACCTGGGCGGCCCCTGGTACCTCAACCACGCGGACGGCGCCGCCCGGCCAACCACCAACCAGCCCTGGCACGCCCTGCACCGCGCCGCCCGCCGCGTCGGCGACCGGGAAGCGCAGGCCCATGCCGCCGCCCACCGCCGTCCTGCCGCACCGGTCGCCGGCGCCGAGCAGGGCCTGGGACGGCTGCTGCGGGCGCTGACCGACCCCAGCTGGGTCCGCACCGCACCCGGCGGGTCGCCGCTACCGCGCGACGTATGGCTGCCCTCCACCCAGGTCATGCTCGCCCGTCGCACGGCCGGCAGCGTGGAGGGCCTGACCCTCGCGGTGAAGGGCGGCCACAACGGCGAGCACCACAACCACAACGACGTCGGCAGCGTCGTGGTCGCCCTCAACGCGGTGCCGGTGCTCGTCGACGCCGGCCGCCCCACCTACACGGCGCAGACGTTCGGCCCGGACCGGTACGGCATCTGGACCATGCGGAGCACCTGGCACAACGTCCCGCACGTACGCGCCACCGGCCAGTCACCCGGCCGGGCCTTCGCCGCCCGCGACGTCACCCACGCCACCGACGACACCAGGGCCGAGGCCACCATGGACATCGCCGCCGCGTACCCGCGCCCCGATCTGCGGCACTGGTGGCGCACCGCCAGGCTGGAACGGCACCGCGGACGCGTCGTGGTCGTCGACGCCTGGGAATTCGACCCGACCACCGAGCCGCCGCCGACCCACGTTCACCTGCTCGTCGCCGGCCAGGTGCGGCTCGGCGGCGGCCGCGCCGAGGTCACCGCGCTCGACGGTGCCGGGCGGGTCGGGCTCAGTTGGCGCCCGGCGTCCGCCCCCTGCGCCGCGACGGTACGCGCGGTCGAGGACCCTATGCTCTTCGACGTGTGGGGGGCGCGGCTGCACCGGCTCGCGATCGACGTCACCGCGTTCGGACCAGCCGGCGAGCTCGTCCTCACCGTGGAGGAGCTTGCGCCGCACGAAGCTTTCCTCGGAGGTGCCCCATGACCAAGGACAGTCCCGCAGCCGGCCCCACGGAGGCCCGCGGACCGCTGCAGGTCGCCCGCCGCCAGCAACTGCTGGAGGCACTGCAACGCGACGGGGCGATGCGCGTCTCCGACCTGTCCCACGCGCTCGGCGCCGCACCCGTCACCATCCGCCGCGACATCGCCCAGCTCGCCGCCGAAGGTCTGGTCAGCCGGGTCCACGGTGGGGTCGCGCTGGTCACGCCGGAGGATGCCCCGACCGCCGACGAGGCACCCGGCGTGGGCCTCGACGCGCTGGACGGGCGCACTCTCGGCATGCTGGTGCCCTCGCTGGACTACTACTGGCCGGACGTGGCCCGCGGCGCCGAGGAGGTCGCCCGCGAGCTTGACATGCGCGTGGTGCTGCGCGGTTCCTCGTACGACACCGAGGACGACAAGCCCCAGCTCGCCCGGCTCGTGGAACGGATGGCTGTCGACGGCCTGATCATCGCGCCGCGGATGGACGCGCCCACCTCCGGGCGCACGATCGAGTGGCTCGACCAGCTCGGCTTCCCCGTCGTCCTGCTGGAACGCACGGCCACGGTGGGCAGCCACCACGCCGTGATGGAGTCGGTGGTCACCGACCACGCACTCGGCGCGGCCATGGCGGTGCGGCACCTCACCTCCCTAGGGCACCGCAAGGTCGGCCTCGTGGTCGCCGCCAACAGCCCCACCAGCCGGCACGTGCGGCGTGGCTGGCTCGACGCCATGGCGGAGTGCGGCCTGGACCCCGATGCCACCGTCGCGGCCGCGGTGCCGGACGCCCGCGCACCGGAGCGCGACGCCGCGCTCGACGCCGTCCTCCACCAGTGCCAGGTGACCGGCACCCGCGCGCTGCTGGTGCACGCCGACCCGGAGGCGATCGCGCTGGTGCAGCACTGCGAGGAGCGGCACCTCTCGGTGCCCGGCGATCTCTCCATCGTGGCGTACGACGACGAGGTCGCCGAGCTCTTCAGCCCACCGCTGACCGCGGTCCGGCCGCCCCGGCGCTCCATCGGCCGCGCCGCCGTGCGCCTGGTCGCCGACCGGCTGACCGACCCCGAGCGCCCCGCACACCGGGTCGTCATCAGCCCGTCCCTGCGGGTACGCGACTCGACCGCCCCGCCGCGCGCCTGAGGTGCGGCCCGGGGCCGGGCCGCACCTCAGGCGGGGCCCCGACCCGGTCGGCGTCGGGGCGGCGCCTCACGCGGCAGCGCGGTGTGGTTCAGCCGGCCCCGCCGAGCGGCGGCCGGACCGCCGGGCTGCCTGGTGCTGCGGAGGCGAGGACCGCGTCGGTACGGCGGTCCGTGGTCAGGTCGAGACGATCGTCAGACGCCCGTGCGCGACCACTGCTGGTTGGTGCCGGTGTTGCACGGATACTGCTTGAGGATCACGCCGTCCGCGGTCGATGCGGACGGCACGTCCACGCACTTGCTGCTGTGTCGTGCCCGGAGCTGGAAGTAGCTGCCGTTGGCGACCATCTGGAACTGCTGGTTGGTGCCGGTGCCACAGGTGTACTGGACGAGTTCGGCACCGTCGGCGGTGGATGCGCTCACCACGTCGAGGCATTTTCCGCTGTGCCGGCTGATGATGCGCCAGTAGCCGCTGCCGGCGTCCTGGAACTGCCACTGCTGCCATGCGTCGCCGCCGTACGTGTACTGGCCGACGCGCGCGCCGTTGTCGGTGTTCGGTGACTGGACGTCCATCGCCTTGCCGCTGTGCCGCACGTTGATCCGGTAGACCGTTCCCGTCGCGGGCGGAGGCGTCGTGGGGCCACCGCCGATGGTGTCGCCCCAGGCATATCGGACCCGGTCGGCGCCGGAGGTGTTGCGGACGGTCAGGTTGAGGTTGGTGCCGCTGCCGCTGAGCGAGAACATCGAGTACCAGTCGTAGCCGGAGCTGCCGGTGGGCTTGCCGCCGAGGGCCGGCCAGTAGGTGCCGCCCATGCGGTTGTCCCGCATGACCTGGGCCATGGCCCGGATGTGGCGCACGAAGTTGTCGGTGCTGCTCGCGTTGGCGTAGTCGAGGCCGCTGTCCATGGGCGCGCCGAACTCGGTCGCGACCGCGCGGGAGGCGCAGTTGCCGAGGCGGGTCTGGATGTGGCTGCGGAAGGCGTCGTAGGTCATCGCGCTGTAGAAGAAGGCGTAGTGGTGGAAGGAGAGCAGCGTCGAGCTGAAGCGGGCGTCGTTGCAGACGTCCCGCAGGTCCTGGCTGTAGCCGGTGCCGCCGATGAGCACCCGGCCGGGCACCGCCGAGTGGTGGTAGCTGAGCCAGTCGGCGGCGATGTTGCGCCACTCCGCCGAGCTGTAACCGTGCGGCTCGTTCATCGGCTCGAAGTAGACGTGGGCGTTCGAGCCGTACGTGTTGGTCACCGTGGACCACATCGTGTTCCACGCCGCCAGGTTCGTGATCCTGCCCCCGGAGGCGGCACCGTCCTCCCAGTAGGCCAGGATGACCTTGAAGCCGCGGGCGGTGGCGGCGTCGATGGCGCCCCGGTAGGCGTTCCACCACGCCGTCCCCACCGTGTGGGTGTTGATGGGCAGCCGGACGGTGGTGACCCCCATGGTGGACGCCATGTCGTCGTAGAGGGCGTTGGCCTTGGCCCGCACTGTCGCGTTGCTGTCGGACGCGCTCAGGCCCTGCACGACGAGCGGGCCGGTGCTGAAGTTGTCACCCAGCACGGCCCAGTTCATGCCGCGGAACTGGTTGGTGGCGGCGGTGGCCGGCGACGACGTGACGACGACGCCGCCGACCATCGCCGTCACCGCGGTCACCAGGGCGATCAGCAGCCGACGAACCGGCCGGGTGCGCCGCGACGGCCCTGATCCGTAACCGTCTGACGACGTGGTCCGTGTCGCGAAATGTCCCATCACTGGATTGACCTCTCTGGGTTCGGACATCGGACTGATGTCGTCTCGGGTACATCGGTAACGGAACCGCCAACGGGACACCAGCATTCGAACCCACACGTTCAGGAACATTCGGATTCGAACACGGGGTCGGGGTTCAGGAGGTCCGGCGGAACGTGGCGTCGGCGCGGTCGGTGTCGGTGCTGATCACGTCGACCCGTAGCGTGTAGTTGCTGTGCCTGACGTACCGGTCGGGGAAGTTGTAGGACTGGAACGACGACCACGACGAGTTCGCCAGCCCGGCCATCTGACGGAAGGTGGCGTCCTGCCTGAACGTCGTCGAGCCGTTGTTCGGTTCGAGTCCCAGCACGTAGTTGTTGTGCCGCAGGTAGTGGCCGGGGTGGTTGACCGACTCGAACGACAGGTAACCGGGCGCGCTGCTCGCCAGTCCGGGGACCACCCGGAACTGCCCGTCCAGCGCCGGGATGACGTTCGGGTCGATTCGGACGGCGTAGTTCTGGTGCCGCACGTAGCGGTCCTGGAAGTTGAATGACTGCAATCGTTGGACGGGCACCGCGCCCGGATTGTTGAGTTCGCCGGACGGGCCGGCCAGGACGGTTGAGGTGGAGACGGGGACGCCGAGGTTGGGCGTGCCGTCCGGGTTCCAGGAGATTCGCTGCGCGCGGCTGGTGCGGGTGGTCCCGCATCCCTGGGAGGACGAGGAGTTGGCGTGGTAGACGATCCAGTCCTCCGTGCCGTCCGGCGAGGTGAAGAAGGAGTGGTGGGCGGGACCGTACACTCCGTTGGCGTCGTTGCGTTGGAAGAGCGGGTTGCTGAGTTTGGTCCACGAGGTGCGGCCCAGCGGGTTGGAGCCGGTCAGCTCGAGCGCTCCGATCTTGTAGTCGGGTGTGCCGCAGTAGCTGGCCGAGTAGGTGAGGAATGTGCGGCCGGCGCGTTGCAGCACGTAGGGGCCTTCGTTGACGGGGTTGCCCTGGCGCTCCCATGAGAGCGTGGGTTCAGAGATCAGCGTCCCCAACGACGCGGGCGTCCACGGGTTGGTCAGGCGCGTGATGTACAGGCTCTGCAGGCCGCCGTTGTCGAACCCCGAGTTGTTGTTGAACGCGGAGAACACGAAGTAGTTCACTCCGCCGACCGTCATGACGCTGCCATCGATCGACCAGCCGTTGTTGGGCATCAGGTTGAGTGGGCCTCGATAGGTGTAGGGGCCCATCGGATCGGTTCCCGCGCTCTCCAGCACATGCTGTCGCTGCCCGCCGCAGCACGCGCTCGGGCCGGCCGAGTAGTACAGATACCAGCGCTGCCCGTTCGGGCCGTTGAGCAGGTGCATGCTGGGCGCCCACATGTTCGATGTCGCGTTCGGCTGCGACATCGTGAACACCCGGGTCTCCGGCGCGGTGCGCAGGCCGCCAAGGGTCGACGCCTTGCGGATGTAGATGTTCCCTGTCCAGGTGGCGGCCGTGTAGTAGTAGTAGCCGTTGTGGTAACCGAGCCACGGGTCGGCGCTGTTGGGCGTACCGACGATGGGATTCTGGAACGACGCTCCAGGCGCGGCGCTGCTCGGGGTGGAAACGGCGGCCATGCTGACGCTGAGCACGACAGCGGTGATCAACGCGATGGCCAGGGATCGCGTACGTATGCGCATGACACGGGTCCTCTCGACGGACGCGCTCGACGTGGCGAGGCGACGACGGATCGGGCTGACTGGGGCAACTCGCATTCGCGAGCCGCTCGGACGACCGCGAACGGGTCAGGTCACTTCGGGATCGCCGTGCCGTGGCGGCAGCCGGAGCAGTCCACCAGGCTCAGGCCGGTCCACGAGGTGAGGTTCGAACTCGTCGCCGTCCAGATACCGCCGTTGGTGTACTTGTCGACGTAGATCCGGTACTGCCCGTTGTCCAGCCGGACCAGGGACGGACCCTCGTAGCCCGAGCTCCACAGCGTGCCTGCGCGGGTCCAGCCGCTGGTCAGGCTGATGCTCGTCCAGCGCTCGATGTACTTCGTGCTCTCGTTCTTCGTGAAGGCGTGGTAGGTGCTGCCGGACTTCACGACGTACGTGTCGATGTAGTTGTAGCCCAGGCCGCGCATCTGCTGCGGGCCGCTCCACGACGTGAGGCCCGGGTTCTGGGCGGTGTAGACGTACGGCCGGAAGCCGCTCGAGTTCGTGCTCTGCCGGACACTCACGATGACCCGGACCGTGCTGCCCTCGATGTGGAACTCCGGTGCCCACACGTTCCGGGTACTGGCGATGCCCGACGGGACGGTGGCGATGTTCGTCCAGTTCCGCAGGTCGGTGCTGCGCGCGACGGCGAAGTAGGTCGAGTTCGTCGTCCAGGACTGCCACGTGTACGCGACGTAGTAGGTGCCGTCGCGCTTGATGATGCTCGGATCGCGGAGCACCCCTGTCGGCCCCCGGAAGTTCGTGTCGTAGAGGACGTCGTAGCTCGTCCCCCCGTTGGTGGACTGGTAGACCCACAACTCCTGGTCGGCCGCCCCGTCCCCCTTGAACGTCGTGTAGACCAGCGTGGTGGCCGCCGAGGCGGGCTGCGGCACCGCCAGAGCGCCGAGGATGAACGCGAGGACGCCGACCACCGCGACCAGTGGACGGGGACGAGTCATCGTCCGTTCCTTCCGAGACCTCATGTTGTCTCCTCACTCTCGGGCGAACGGGCGGGCGGGCCTTGACATCGCCATGCCGGAAATTCGTCCGGCGGAGGCTGTCCAGAGGCGGGTTCAGTTGGTGACGCGGAAGGTGGCGTCGGTACGGCCCTGCACGTCGGTGATTGGATCGAGTCGGAGCAGGTAGTTGGAGTGCCGGATGTAGCGGTCCGGGTGGCTGTAGGACCGGAACGACGTCCAGGAGGAGTTGGCGAGGCCGGCGACCTGCTGGAAGGTGGCGTCGGCGGCGAAGACGGCGGTGCCGTCGTTGGCTTCCAGTCGGAAGTCGAACCCGTAGTGGCGCAGGTAGTAGCCCGGGAAGTTGACCGACTGGATGGACACCGTGCCGGAACCGGCCAGGCCGGGTACCAGCCGCCACTGGCCGTCCTGGGCCGGGCTGACGTTCGGGTCGATGCGGGCGTCGTAGTCGGCGTGCCGCACGTACCGGTCGGGGAAGTTGTACGACTGGATCCGGCTGGCCGCGGTGGTGCCCCAACGGGCGAGCACGCGGCTCTGCTCGTTGACGGTCAGGTTGAGGATCGAGCCGTGCCGCTTCTTGGTGCCGCCCATGGCGTACGAGCCGGACGCCGGCAGCCGGAAGCCGCCGGGGCTCGACGGGTCGGTGGTCAGGACGGGCAGGTAGCCGCGCCCGGACGCGTACTGGTCAAGGTAGAGCACCCACTCGTCGCGGCTGTTGAACTTCAGCCACATCGGACCCTCGACCTGGGAGCCGGTCAGCCCGAGGCCGGACAGGTTTCCAAGGCTTGTCCAGGTGCCGAGGATGGAGTTGCTGCCTTCGACGGTGATCTGGCTGTCCCGGGAGGCCCGGACGTAGCGGTAGGCGCCGGCGCCGGCCGGCACCTCGACGATCTGGGTGTCGATGATCTCCTGGCTGCCGGGCCGGTTGATGTAGTTCTGCGGGGTCGTGATGCTGCGGAAGTTCGCCGTGCGCGCGGAGTAGACGCGATGCTTGGTCGCCCCGTCGAGGGGGACGTTCGTGGCCCAGTAGAGGACGTAGTCGCCGGTGGCCGGGTTCCAGATCGCCTCCGGAGCCCAGGCATTTCGTCCGTCCGGGATCGCTCCGGCGACGTTCAGCAGCCACGGCGCCGACCAGTTGACCAGGTCGGTGGACTCCCACACGACGAGGTTACGGCTGCCGTTGTTGATCGCGGTCGACCAGTCCTGGCCGCAGCCGATGCACAGGTCCGTGGCGACGATCCAGTACCGGTCGCCGGCGGGCGAGCGGACCAGGGCGGGGTCGCGGACGCCACGGGTGCCGACGGTGGAACGCAGTACGAGCCCACCGTTGTTGAGGTCCGTCCAGCGCAGGCCGTCGGTGCTGTGGGCGAGATAGATCTGCTGATCGGTCGACGACTCGCCGGTGAAGTGCGCCATCAGGTAGCCGACGGTCGGGTCGAGCGCGGCCGCCTCCTTCGGCGTCGCGCCCGACCAGGTGGTGAACAGCAGGCACGCGGCGACCGACACCGCGCCCAGCCGGGCAAGGACTCTCGACATGGGTGTATCTCCTTCGCGGAGGGGCATTCAGGTCAGCTAGAGGGTCGGTACGACGGGGCGGATGGTGCCGTCGGTGTCGAACTCCATCCGGTCGACGGCGGTCTCGCGGTTGGTGCCGTTGCCGGCCGGCACGGCGAACCGGTGGTAGGCGACGTACCAGGTGTCGCTGTCGGGTGCGCGGACCACCGAGTGGTGGCCGGTGCCCTTGATGCCGACCTCGAGCCGCTTCTGCAGCACCACGCCGCGCCTGGTCCACGGCCCGAGGGGCGAGGAGCCGGTGGCGTACGCGACCCGGTAGTCCTCGCTGCGCGTGTCGTTCTCCGACCACATGAAGTAGTACCGGCCGTTGCGCTTGAATACGAACGGCGCCTCGTTGTAGCCGGACGGCGTGATGACCCGCACCTGCGCCGCGTCGAAGGAGACCATGTTGGTGTCCAGACGCACCGCCCGCGCGACGCCCTGTCCCCAGTACAGGTAGGACCGGCCGTCGTCGTCGGTGAACACCATCGGGTCGATCGCCTGTCCAACGGAGAACTGGTCGCTACGGATGAGCGGTCGGCCCAGCGCGTCGCGGAACGGCCCGGTGGGGCTGTCGGCCACGGCCACGCCGAGCTGTTTGGCGGTGTTGCCGCTGGCGGCGCCGCCGCTGAAGTACAGGTAGTAGCGGCCGTTGGCGCTGGCCACCGCCGGCGCCCAGGCCGAGTTGTCCGCCCAGGACACGTCCGGGCCGTGGTCGAGGATGACGCCATGGGCGGTCCAGTTGACCAGGTCGGTGGAGGAGAATGCCTTGTAGTAGGTGCCGGCCCAGCTCGCGTAGCCGTCGGTGGTCGGGTACAGGTAATAGCGCTCGTGGAATCTGGTGATGTGCGGGTCGGCGAAGAGGCCCGGGATCACCGGGCCCCTGGTGGTCCTGGGCGCCCACGGCGCGACGAGGCGGAAGGAGCTGTCCGCCCGGAACGCGGCCGTGTCCTGGTAGGTGTCGAGCCAGAGCGCGAAGTCGCGGTGCCGGATCCGCCGGTTCGGGTAGTTGTACGAGGTGAGCGCCACTGATCCGGCGACCGAGCCGTCCACCCCGCAGAAGGTGGCGTCGGCCCGGAAGGTGACGTCGCCTGTGTTGGAATCGACCCGGAGCCGGTAGTCGCGGTGCCGCAGGAACATGCCGGTCTTGGTCTGGAACGAGTAGCAGGTCGGGGACGCCAGACCGTTGACGACGGTGAAGGTGGCATCCAGCTTGGTCTGGTTGGCGCTGCCGGAGGTGACCGGATCGAGCTGACCGAGATGGTCGACGTGCCGCACGTACCGGCCGGCGCGGTTGACCGACTCCAGCGAACGGGCGCCGGCCGGCAGCGTGGCGGCACGTGCCGGCCCGTCGACGACCACCACGAGAGCGGCGGCGGCCACGGCGGAAAGCACGAGGAGTGAACGTAAACGCATCATCGATGCTCCCGACAGTCGGCTGAAAGCGGTGTGGTCTAGTCGAAGCGCCACAGGTGGTCGGCACACCGGCGGCCGAAGCCGCTGCTACTCCCCGGGTGACCACGGTAACGATCTCCCCGTCCGGCATGGCCATCTTGGTGTGAGCGTTAACATGCTTGCAGCATGCGCAGCCTCACGGCTTGCTGGTTCTGATAGTGGCGACCTACCGCACCCGCAGTTCCAGTGCGTCGCGCTGGGGCAGGAAACGTGCGTTCCGTTCGTTACGTTCGCGTTACGGACAAGTGTTAGCGACTCGCATCTGGACTGTCAAGAAATCGAACATGCTCGTTCACTCGGGTCTGCCCATCACGGCCAGCAGCCCGCGAACGCATCGACTGCGGTCCTCGCCCGGACGATCCGCACCCCACCCGGATGCCCCCCACCCACCAGGGGCCTCGCGCCGGCCGGCCCGCTGTCTCCGACCTGTGCGCTCGGGTGGCAGGGAAGAGCCGGCCGGCCTGGCGATCGCCGCGGCAGCCGACGATGGTGGTGTCACGACGGCGAGGGCAGCAGGTGATGCTGAGCATCCCGACAGCCGCGGGACCTCGAACATGCCTGACCGGCGACGCTCCCCGACGCTGGAGGAACAGCACTACGACGACCAACCGGTACACCGCCGGTACGTTGATCGGCCCGATGACCACGGCCAACGCGATCAACTCCGGTGCGGTCGACGCGGGTCGCATCCAGGTCACCGACCAACGTGCCCGCACGATCGGCAACCCGTGCGGTGTCATCGCCAAGGCCAGCGACGCGGCCCGGGGCGGCCTGACCAGGTACGAGGGTTGCGACCCATGTTTCGGCGACAGCGGAGGCGAGGTCTACCGGCTCCCGTCGTCGGCAAGCGGCACGCGTTCGGCCTGCACAGCCGCAGCAACGTGGGGCGCAACAACGCCGCCTCGAACAAGAAGAAGGCATGGTTCAGCGCGATGCCGAACTTCTGGAACACCCTCGCCCACGACCTGGGCTGACGGCAGGCATGTGACACGTTCCGGGGTGGTAGTCAGGTCTGCCCTGACCACCATCCCGGAGCCAAGCACCTGCCGTGGCCGGCTCTTCGACGGTTCCTGCACCTGGTCGAGTCGTCCGGTGCCCTGGTCGGGACGGGTCGGGACGAGCCTCTGACGAGCGGCCGTAACGATCGTGGGGTGACTGAGAAGTGCTGCGCCCGATCCATTCCGGCCGGGCGCCGCTGCGAAGGCCTGGTCAGGTGCGCTGACTGTGGTGCCGAGCTAGGCATCACCGACGCCCGGTGACCTCGCCCTGCGCCCCGGTCGCCCGCCGCGGTCCCCGACACCGAGGGCGACCGTCTTTCACGGTGGGCCAGGCGTGGTGCCCGTGGCCGGCTGCGGATCGGGCGCGGCGAAGGTAACTGGTGCGCCGAACGCGGCCCTTCGGGCGGCGCGGCGCAGCGCGGCGAGGACTGCGGGACCGGCGAGGACGATCGCCACGGCGGTGGTGATCGCGCGGCCGGTGTCCCAGCCGAAGGTGGAGGTGACCGCCGTGAACACGGCGAATCGGTGCAGGTTCTCCAGCAGCGGCGCTCCGGCGACGTAGGAGAGCTGGGTGTCCGCGCCGATGCTGAACGGCCAGAACCACAGGTTCATCAGCAGCCCGTAGCCGTAGGCCGCGAGCACGCCGTAGCCGGCCAGGGCGGCGATCTCCGCCCGGCCCCGCAGCCTGGCCGGTAGCAGCCCGGCGCCGAGACCGATCCAGGACGCGGCCAGCATCTGGAACGGCAACCACGGCCCGACCCCCGCGGTGAGCAGTGCGGAGGCGAACAGCGACGTCGAGCCGAGCAGGAAGCCGAACCCGGGCCCGAACACCCGGCCGGCGAGGACGAGGAGGAAGAACACCGTCTCGATGCCCGCGGTGCCGGCGCCGAGCGGGCGCAGCGCGGCGTTGACGGCCGCGAGCACCCCGAGCATCGCCAACGCCTTGCTGTCGATGCCGCCGGAGCTGAGTTCGGCCAGCACCAGGGCCACGAGCACCGGCAGCACCACGAGGAACACCAGCGGCGCCTCGCCGGTGCGGGCCGTGCCCTCGGGATCAGCGGGGACGAAGAACGGCCAGGTGAAGGTCGCCAGCGCGGCGGCGGAGGCTAGCACCAGCACGACGGCGGTGCGCGGGGCGACCCGCAGCACGCTCACCCCGGCTCCCCGGTCGTGGCCAGCGCGGCCGCGACCTGCTCCACGGTCAGCCACGGCGCGGGAGCGAGAACCTTGGCCACCTGCGGGGCGAACGCCGGCGAGGCGAGCATGACCTCCGCCGTGGTGCCGTCGGCGACGATCTCTCCCCCGGCCATCACCACGACCCGGTCGGCGAGGGCCGCGACGAGCTCGACGTCGTGCGTCGCGATCATCACCGCCCGGCCGGCGTCGGCAAGCTGTCGGACGACAGCGGTGAACTGCCGCTTGGCGCGGTAGTCCAGGCCGCGGGTCGGTTCGTCGAGCAGGACCACCGGCGGGGCGGCGGTGAGCTGGACGGCGAGCGCGAGCGCGAGCCGCTGCCCCTCGGACAGGTCACGGGGGTGCCGGTCGGCGGGTATCCCCGGAGTGAGCTGGTCGAGCATCGACCGACAGGTGCCGTCGGCTGCCCCGGTCTCCCGGTCGGCCTGGTCGCACTCGGCCCGCACCGTCTCCAGGTACAGCAGATCACCGGGGGTCTGCGGGACCAACCCGACATGACGACGGGCCCGGCCCGCCGGCAGCGCCTTCGGGTCGACGGTGCCCCGCGCGCCGACCACCGCGACGGTGCCGCCGTGGCGGGGGCCGCTGCCCTGCAACGCCCAGAGCAGGCTGGACTTGCCGGAGCCGTTACGCCCCATCAACGCCACGATCCGCCCCGGAGCCAGGTCGACGTCGACGCCCGCCACGGCGACCGTCCCCGGATAGCGCACGACGACCTTGCGCGCCGTCAGCACGGGGGACACGTCGGGGACCGTCGTCGCGGCCGGTACCGCCGCGTCGGCGAGCCGGTGGCGCAGGGCGGCCGCCCGCCGGCGGGCGTCGCGTACCGACAGCGGCAACGGCGTCCAACCCGCGAGACGGCCCAACTCGACCAGCGGCGGTGCGATGTCGACACCGTCGAGCACGGCGGCCGGCTCCCCGTCCACCACCCGGCCGTCACCCGGCAGGTGCAGCAGCCGGTCGGCGTACTGCACGACCCGTTCCAACCGGTGCTCGGCCAGCACCACCGTCACGCCGAGGTCGTGCACCAGCCGGGTCACCACGGCGAGCACGTCCTCGGCCGCCGTGGGGTCCAGCGCGGAGGTGGGCTCGTCGAGCACCAGCACCTTCGGGTGGGCGGTGAGCACCGCCCCGATGGCGACGCGCTGCTGCTGCCCGCCGGACAGTGTCCGCAGCGGCCGGTCGCGGAGCTCGGCGATGCCGAGCAGGTCGAGGGTCTCCTCGACGCGTTTGCGCATCACCGTCGCCGGCAGGGCGAGCTGCTCCATCCCGTAGGCGAGTTCCTCCTCGACGGTGTCGGTGACGAACCCGGACAGCGGGTCCTGCCCGACGACGCCGACGACGTCGGCGAGATCACGCGGCGGATGGCGGCGGGTGTCCCGGCCGTCCACCGTCACGCTGCCGTGCAGGGTGCCGCCGGTGAAGTGCGGCACCAGCCCGTTGATCGCCCGCAGCAGCGTGGACTTGCCCGTTCCCGTGCGGCCGACGACGAGGCAGAGCTCACCCTCACCGATGTGCAGCGTCACGTCCCGCAGGGTCACGCGGGCGCTTTCGGCGTACCGGACGGTCACCCGGTCGAAGTCGATCACGAAGGGCCTCCCCGCGCGTGGGACGACGAGGTCGGGTGACTCGCCGCATCCACGGGTGCGGCGCCGACGGGAGCACGTGGTGCGGGCGGCGGGCCGGCGTTCCGCGCGGCGGCCGGTCGGGCGAGCGCGGGAGGCGGCGCCAACCAGGCCGGTGCCGCCGCGACCACGACGGCGAGCAGCACCAGCGGTGTCAGCTCGGGCCAGGTGAGCGGGCTGACCGGCGGATAGAGCAGCTCCGGATCGACCGAGCCGGCCAGTACCGTCAGCGCGGCGGTGCCCACCCCGCAGCCGGCCACGAGCAGTTCCGCGCCCCGCCAGTGGTCCGGCCGGTAGCGGCTGCGCCGTACCCGACGGCCGGCCAGCAACATGCCGGTCACGGCGGTCGACAGGCCGACGAGGAGCATCGGCAGACCGAGGTAGCCGGGTCCGGTGGCGTCGAGCAGCCCGTACGTGCCGGCGCAGACGCCGACCAGCCCGCCGAGCACCAGCGCACCGGTGACGGCGCGCTGCCCGGCCGGCACCGCCGGGGTGCGGCCGTAGCCCCGGGAGTCCATCGCCGCGGCCAGGGCCAGAGACCGGTCCAGCGCGTCGGCCAGCACCGGCAGCGCGACGCCCCGCAACGCCCGTACCCCCCGGCCGGAGGCGCCCCGCAGCCGCCGCGCCCGGCGGACCCGCAGCACGCTCTCCACCAGTTGCGGGGCGACCGACAGCGCCACCACCACGGCCGTGCCCACCGCGTACAGCGCCCCGGGCACGGCTTTGAGCAGCCGCTTCGGGTTGGCCAGGGCGTTCGCCGCGCCCAGGCAGACCAGCATCGTGGCCAGCCGCAGTCCGTCGTAGAACCCGCCGAGGAGCTGCTCGGCGGCGACCGGCCCGAACAGGCGAATTCCCGCCGCCCAGGCGGGCAGGGGGATTTCGGGAAGCCGGACGAGCACGTGCTCGCCCTGCCCGCCGCCGAACACGATCCGGAACACCACCCGCATCGCCACGATCACCGCGCCGAGCACCAGGTACATCCGGAACGCCAGCGCCCACGGCGCGTCTCCCCGCCGCCGGACGACCACCAGCGCGGCGACGGCGACGAGCAGGCCCAGCGGCAACGGATTGGTGGTGTGGCTGGCCGCGGTGGCCAGGCCGAGCGCCCACAGCCACCAGGCGCCGGGGTGTAGCGCCCGGGGCAGTCGCGCCACCCGGCCCACCGACCGTCCCCGGTCGGCCCCTCCGGACATGTCCGCCTGGTGAATGCTCCGGTCAGTCATCCGGCTCGACGGCCCGCCGTCGCCGTGCGGCCAGCAGGCCGCCCACGCCGAGCGCGACCAGCAGCAGCACGCCGGCCGCCGTGCCCAGCGGAACACCGCGACCGGCACGGGAGGCGGCGACCTCGGTCACCACCGGCTGGTCGACGGAGCTGCCCGACGGTGTGCCGACGGCACCGCCCGCAGGTGGTGTCGCGGCTCCCGCGCTCGGTGTCGGGCCCGGGCCACCGGCCGTCGGCGTACCGGTGGGGAGCGGCGCGGGCCCGGAGGAGCCCGGCGCCGGTCCGGCCACACCGGGGCGGCCTGCGGTGGCGGGGGGTGGCGCGACCGGGCCGCCGTCTCCTGCCGGCGGTGGGGCGACCGGGCCACCGCCCTGGGTGGGCGGTGCCGGTGGCGGAGGGGGCGGTGGCGGGGGCGCGGGCCGCCTCGGCGCCGCGCCAGGTCGCGGCGCGTCGCTGGCATCGCGGTTGAGGGAGAACGACCAGCCCTCGAAGCTGCCGGCCGGCGGCCTGCGGTTGAGCACACCCTTGTCGCTGTACGTCCAGTTGCCGCCGCTGGCGGCGTGCCAGTACGACCAGTAGGCGCTGGCGGGCGGCGTGTCGACGCACTTCTCGGACGCCGTCGACGGCTTGCCCTCGATCCGGCAGACGAACCCCTCGCCCCAGCGCAGCGTGCCGGTGACCTGGAAGCCGGCGTTCTTGAGCGCCGCCAGACCGGTGGGCTGCTCGCCCCGGGCGCACCGCACCACGGTCCCGCCGCCGAGTTCGTGGAAGTCGACCACCACCGTGACGCCGGAGGCGTCCGGGCAGTAGCCGGCCGAGCCGGCGGCGCTCGCGGGGGTGCCCGACCCGACCACCGTGCCGGCGGCGGTGAGGGCGACGACCAGACCGGCGCGGGCGGCCCGGACGGTCATGCCGCCCGCCGACGGCTGAGTACGAGGAGCAGCACCCCGCCCCCGACCAGCAGGAACGCGATCAGCACGTAGCTGGTGATCGCCGCGCCGGTCGTCGGCAGCCCGCCCAGGCCGGGGGTGGTCGGGGTCGCACTCGGGGCGGCGGTCGCCGATGCCGTGGCGGACGGCGTCGGCGACCCGGTGGTCGCCGACGGGCTCGGCGTCGGGCTGGCCGGCACGGTGGGCGTCGGTGACCCGGTGGGCGTGGGGGAGGTGGTGGCCGTCGGGGAGGCGGTGGCGGTGGGCGAGGTCGTGCCGGTCGGGGTCGGCCCGGGGGACGACGGCGGCGGGTCGAGTCCGATCCGCCCCAGCGGCACCTGGACGAGACCGAGCAGGGCCTGTGCGGTGCTGCGGCGCCACTGGTCCCGGCCGTTGTCCCCGATCCCGGACGCGACGGCCGTTGCCAGGCTGTCGGCGTTGTAGGCGATGGCGCCCGCGTCGGCGGCGGCCGCGCCACCGTGTGCCGCGGTGAGCTGTAGTGCGGCCAACGCGCCCGCGGCCCGCGCGGCCTCGGTGTCGCGGCCGGCGGCGGCGAGGGCCTGCCCGGCCAGGCCGGTGCTGTTGGAGTTTACGCCGGTGGTCGGGCCGGACCCGCCGAACGACCCGTCGGGGTGCTGCTGGTCCACCAGCCAGTCCGCGGCCTTGCCGGCCGCTGTGGTGGCGCCGGTGGCGCCGTCGTCGGCGGCGGCGAGCAGCGCCTGCACGGCCATCGCGGTCGAGTCGACGTCGAGGGTGGCGCCGGCCTGCTCGTCGCAGGACGGCGACGGGCCGTCGGCGGTGTCGGGGTAGAGCCGGAACCCACCGGCCGCGCACTGCTGCCGGACGAGGAAGTCGACGGTGTCCTGCGGCACGTCGCCGCTGCGCGCCAGGCCCAGCACCGCGAAGGACTGGTCGAAGGTGTTGCTGGCGTCCGGCCCGCTGTCGGCGGTGGTGCGGCTGGTGATCCGCCCCCGCTGGTGCCCCGCGTCCGCGCCGGCGACCAGCGACAGGGTCTCCGTCCGCAGGTCGAAGCCGCCGAAGTCGGTGGGGTCAGCTCCGGCGGCGGAGGCGGCGTACAGCAGCTTCGCGGTCGCCCCGCCGTCGGTGAAGCCCGGGAAGCCCCAGTCGTCGTAGCTGTTGTAGGACCGCACGTGCGCCGCGATCTGCGCCGTGGCGGCCTGACGTACCGGCGCGTCCACCCCGGTCGCGGACAGGGCGAGGATCCCGTCGACGGTCAGACCCCAGTCCGGGCCGCCGAACGGGCCGGGCAGCACCCCGTCGGCGAACTCGCCGGCCAGCCAGGAAGCGGCGTCGCGCGCGGCGGCAGCGTGGGCCGGGGCGGGCGCGGCCACGACGGTCAGGGGTACGGCGGTGAGCGCGGCGATCGTCGCCGCCGTGGCGGCGAACACGCCGGCACCGAGACGCCGGGAGCGGGACCGGGACCGGGACATGAGGGGTGCCTTTCGCGGAGCGGTCGGTGGAAGCTCCGGAAAGCACCCGGGGACAGCGACACCCCGCTCGCGTGATGCGATGAGCGGGGTGGAGCGGGCCTCGGTGGCCCGGACTTCACCCTGTGAACCTCGACAGTGGAAGCCGCTCGTCCCGGGCGGGGCATTCCGGCTCGCGAGGCCGGGGCCTCGCTCACGGTTGCGGGTCAGCGCCGGCTTCGAACCGGCTTCCCCCCACACGGGACGTATGCAGTTGTGGACCCGGTGTGCACCGGGTGCCGACACCGTACCGCCCGCAGGTCTCGCGACGCCAGGGGCGGTGGCCGACACCCGGTGCGGCACCGTGGTCACGCCGTGTGCGGCTACGGTCAGGGCGCGGCGATGCTCGGCGGGGCGCCCGCGCCGAACGACCAGCCCTCGACGGTGCCCGGGGCCGGGTTGTAGCTGCTCGCGCCGGACGTGCTGTAGGACCAGGCGCCGCCGCTGGAGGCGTGCCAGTACGACCAGTACGCCGTGGCGGGCGGGGTGTTGACACACGGATCGGTCGCGACGGTCGGCTTGCCGTTGATCCGGCAGACGAATGCCAGTCCCCAGCGCTGGGTGCCGGTCACCGTGAAGCCGGCGCCCTGGAGGGCGGCCACCCCGGTGGCCGGGTCGCCCGGGGCGCAGGCGACCTGGACGCCGCCGCCGAGCGCGGCGAAGTCCACCACGACGGTGACGCCGGAGGTGCCGGTGCAGGCGGCGGCGTGCGCGGCCCGTGGGGCGGGTTCGACGGCGGTGAGGGCGACGGTGGCGACGGCGGCGGCCAGCAGGCCGGCGAGCCGGGCGCGCACGGTGGATCGGTGACGGAACACGGTTCCTCCTGGAATCGGGTGAGCGACGGGACGGGTCACGGGCAGGCGGGGGCCGGCGTGCCCGGGGTGGCGCCGGCCGCGGACAGCCGGGCGTAGCCGGTGCCGGTCAGGCCGAGGACAGCCTGGCCGGTGGCCCGGGCAGCGGTGCCCGGGTCGAAGGTGCCGCCGTCGAAGTCGACCGCGCCCCGGTCGGCCGGTGCCCCGGCGCAGCCGACCTGGAGGCCGGCGAGGAACGCCCGCGCCCGTGCCCAGGCCAGCGGTCGGTGACCGTCGCGCAGCGCCTGGGCGGCGAGGCCGGTGCTGTTGGCGTTCGGGGTGCCGGCGGCGTTGGCGAAACCGCCGTCGGCGCGCTGCACGGACAGCAGCCAGTGCAGCCCGGCGGTGGCGTCGGTCGGGCGGCCGGCGACCCGCAGCGCCTGCACCGCGAGCGCGGTGGCGTCCACGTCGGAGGTGCAGACCGGTTGCGCGGGCAGCGCCGGGTAGCCGCCGTCCGGGCAGCGGGTGCCGGCCAGCCAGGCGGCGGCCGCCGGGGGCGTGCCCTGCGAGGTGCTGTCCAGGGCGAGGAGGGCGAAGGACTGGCTGAACGTGTTGCTGTAGTCCCCGTACGCCGACCGGTCGGTGAACCGGCCGCTGGGGGCCTGGAGCGAGCGCAGCCGGGCGATCAGATCCACGCCGCCGACGTCGGTCGGGTCGCCGCCGCGCACCTGGACGGCGAGGGCGAGCTTGGCGGTCGCGCCCGCGTACGCCTCGGTCGTGCCGTCGCCGACGTAGGTGTCGCGGATGTCCGGCCGGGTGACCCAGGCCAGCGCCCGGGCCTCCGGGTCGTCGGCGACGCCGGCGGCGGCGAAGGCGAACACCGCGTCGAGGGTCAGCCCCTGGTCGGGGTAGGCGACGCCGTCGAAGACCACCTCGAGGCGTTCGCCGTCGACGAGTTGCCGGGCCAGCCAGCCGGCCGCGGCCTCCGACCGACCGACCCCGGCGGGCGAGGTGGGGGAGACGTGGGCCGATGCCGGCGTCGCGAGGGTGAGTGCGGTGAGCACACCGCAGAGCAGGGCGAGCAGGCGGTGCCGGCTCAGGCGGACGGCCATCGGAAGCGCCTTTCCGGCCCGGCGGTCGTCAGAAGCCCGGACGACCATCGCAGCGCGGGGGGTCGAGCGGGACTCCGACCCGTGGGCCACGACGGGTGGGGGAGCGGACTCGCGTACGTCGGGTATTCGGGCTTGCCGTCAGAGGTGCACCTCGACGGCCTACCGTTGCGGGCCAGCGCCGGACTTCGACCGGACTTCCCCCATACACACGCGCTGATGGAGTTGTGGCGTCAGTCTGGCCGCGTACGCGCTGCCGTGTCAATGCGTCGTCCACTGCGGACGCTCGGTGGCCGTTGCCGGGGCGGTCGCCGACCGCGGGCGCGTCCGGCCCGGGTTCAGGTGATCCCTTCGGTGACCACGGTCGGTCGCCAGCGGTCGCGTCGCCCCTTATCCGTTCCATGGGCACCGTCGAGGGCGGCCGGCGCCGCCGAGGCGGCCGGCGCGGCTTCGGGCCTGACCACCGGGCGGAAGCCGAGTCTTGACACCAACGGAGTTCGATCCCCTAATATCCAAGATCCCAGATGCACGCGGGCTCGCTGGTTCGCTGCCGAAGGGGTTGGTCGGCCCGTCCCGAACCAGCGGCCCGGAACTGAGCAGAAGTCACAGTCGGTGGTCTCCCCGGTGCGGATCGTTCGTCGTTCATTGTGAGCAAGGGGCCGAATGCAGACGTTCGACGAAACATCGCCGGTGGATGGGGCGGCGCCGCGTGGCATCGACCGTCGCCATCTGCTTGGCCTGGTCACCGCCACGCTGGCGGCCGGCATCATTCCGGAAGCGTGGCTCGCGGAGGCCGCGTACGGCGCGACGCCGAGATGGAACCGGCCATTCGACAAATGGGTCCCGGTCACGTCCTCGTACGGCATGCGGACAGATCCGATCACCGGTCAGTCCAGGATGCACAACGGCACGGACTACAGCTACTCCGGGATCCTCGGCTATCCGATCCGTTCGATCGCGGCGGGCACGGTGACCAGCGTCTCGTACAGCGCGAGCGGCCTCGGCCACCACGCCACCATCACGCACGCCGATGGTTGGCGGAGTGTCTACGGGCACATGCGGGAGGCTCCCAGAGTCGGGACGGGCACGCAGGTCGCCGCCGGCCAGCACATCGGCAACGTGGGATCCACCGGCCGCTCCACCGGCGCGCACCTGCACCTTGAGATCTTCCAGCCGAACGGTCAGCGAGTTAACCCCGAGTCGGTTCTCACGGGTGCCCCGTACGCCGGGGCGCCCGGATCTCCCCCCGAGATTGTCACGAAGGATGGACTGATGTACCTCATCTGGAGCACCGGCGGCACCGGTTACCTGGTCACCCCCAACCGCGTCATCGGGCTGCGGTCGATCGCGCACTACAACTTGTTCAAGCGGATCATCAACTCGAACCAGGCCGCCGCCCAGCCCGAGGTCTTCAACGCGCTGGAGATCGACCAGATCAACGCGTACCTGAACGGGACGGTGCCTGCCTGACGGCACCACCGTGCTGCTGACCACGCAGCCATCCCGGGGGTGACCGCGGAGAGGACCGGCCGGCTCGCTGCAACTGAAGCGGGCCGGCTTCCGGCACCTTCATAGTTGACCGCTCGGCCGGGCGGCGGCACCACCTGTGACGCCCGGAACGGCGCCACAGGGCGTCCGGTCCGCCTCGGCGATCGTCACCGCCGCCGGGGACCGGTCAGTCGCTCCGCGCCGCCGGCGACCGCGCACGGCCGGGGGCGGGACCGGTCGTCGGGCGGCCCTGGGATACTCGCCCGATGCGGCCCCGACTCCCCAAGCTGATCCGAAGGCCGCGCCCGGCCGCTCGCCGGCGTACGCGCTGGCTGCGTCGCGCCGTCGTCGCGGCCGTCGTCGGCGCGGTGCTCCTGACCGGCGGCACCCTGGCCAGCGTGCACTGGATCCACGGCGGGGCGGACGGGCACATCTTCGCCGAGCAGGACGTCCCGGAGGCGCCGGTCGCCCTGGTGCTGGGCACCAAGGTCCACCCCGACGGGACCCCGTCGCCGTTCCTCACCGGTCGCCTGGAGATCGCCCGGCGGCTGCTCGCCACGGGCAAGGTGCGCGCCATCCTGCTCTCGGGCGACAACATGAACCCCGACTACGACGAGCCGGGCGCGATGCGGCGCTGGCTGGTCGACAACGGCGTGCCGGCGACCAGGGTCGTGCTGGACCCGGCCGGCTTCGACACGTACGACTCGTGCGCCCGCGCGAAGCGGGTCTTCGGGGTGGAGCGGGCGACGGTGGTGACCCAGTCCTTCCACCTGCCCCGCGCCGTGACGGTGTGCCGGCGGCTCGGCGTCGACGCCAACGGGGTCGGCGACGAGACCGCCCGCCGGTACGACAGGACGTGGCGGATCAGCTCCACCCGTGAGTACGGCGCCTGCGTGAAGGCCACCCTGGACCTCCTCTCCGGCCGCGATCCGGCGCACCTCGGCCGCCGCGAGACCGGGGTGCAGGACGCGCTACGCGACGGGTGAGACCCGCGGCCGGGGGCGCACGCGCCGCCACGGCACGGGTCCGGCGCCGGCTGCATCGACTGGAATGCCACGGCCACGGCGGCGCACCACACAGGACGGAGGGGCGGGCGCCCGGGCGAGGCTGTGTGACACTCTGCGGGTGACGTCGCCTCCGCCGCCGAGCGAGCCCGGCCAGCCGACCTCCACGCCACCAGCGCCCGGGGCCCCACCACCGCTGTCGCCGCCACTGCCACCACCGCCACCGCTGTCGCCGCCGCCGAAGCACAACACGCCTCTGATCATCGGTGTGGTCGCCGCGGTGCTGGCGCTCTGCCTGATCGGCCTCTGCGGGGCCGTACTGGGCGGAGTGGCCCTGATCAGGGCCAACGGCGAGCAGAAGGGCCAGCCCGCGGCGAGACCCCTGCCCGAGCCGATCAGGACGACGAGGGAGCTTCCGCGCGAGCCGACGTACTCGCCGCCGCCCATCCGCCCCACGACGCAGGCGGCTCCGCCCCCGCCGCCGGCGAGGATCGGACAGTGCATCGTCGTCAGCGTGGCGGGCAGGTTCCAGGGCATCGGCAACTGCAACGGCAGCAGCGGCACCTACCGGGTCGTCTCGGTGGACCATTCCCAGGGGCGGTGCGCCGATCCCGGTTCGGCGTACCTGACCGAACGTGGCTATCGGCTCTGCCTGGAGCGCCACCTGGTGCGTCTGCACTGCTACAGGTTCCCGACGGGCAACGGCTGGATCGTCGGGGCGCCGAAGTGCAAGGCGAAGGGCACCGTCCACATCATCGACATCGTGCCCGGCGCCACCAACGGAAACAGCTGTACGCGGGACCAGAGATGGAACCGCTGGTACCGGTTCACGAATCCCACCGTGGTCTATTGCGTGATGAAGTACTAAAGGATGTCTCGTAGTGCGGTGCAGGTGTTGCTGCTGAAGGGTTGCCGGTCAGTCGGCCAGGGCGATGTTGTGCAGGTGGGCGATGCCGGCTGCGGTGGTGGCTAGGGTTTGGGCGGCCCGACGTGATCGCGCAGGATCTTGCAGGTCTTGAGCCGGGCGAGGGCGTGTTCGACACGGGCGCGGACCTTGCGGTGGACGGTGTTGTAGTCCTGTTTCCACTCGGGTAGTTCGCCGCCGTCACGGGGTTTGCGGTACGGCATGATCACCTCGCGGTTGCCGCGATAGCCGCCGTCGGCCATCACGGTGCGTCCGGCGGGGGTGGTGCCGATGCCGCTGCTGCGATACACGATCGTGTCGTTGCGCTTGCCGGGTCGCGGGTCACCCCAGGGGATGACCAGGCGGCTGTTCGCGTCGATCGAGACTTGCCGGTTGGTCGAGTGTCGGTAGTTGCGCCGGCTCGGACCATCCTGAACCGCCAGGCAGCCGGAGAACCGGCTTGAGGCCGCGTTGCCTGGAGGCTCGGGCGACCGCCGACACGCGTGCGCCTGGTCGCCCGCTGCGCGTCCGACACCTGCACCGATTGATGATCGTCGCGGTTTGCGCTGGACCGTTACCGCGTCACGAGACATCGCTCAGGCGGTGAGCTGATCTCAGCGATCCGAGCGTGTCGATCGGTACGACGCGAGGCAGCCGAGGTGTCCGCCGGTCGGTCGCACACCGACCGGCGAACCCGGCGGATTGGCCGCCCCGAGGCCGAGGCCGCGGTAAGACCGGGCGATCCGGCGCACGGTTCGGCGTGGACGGAATTCGATTGACAGCATCATCCAGCGGGTTCTACGGTCGCGCCGATGCGCCCTGGAGAAATCGTCGTCACTGGCGAGCAGGTACGCGCCCTGATCGACGAGCAGTTCCCCGAATGGTCGGGCCTGCCGATCGTTCCGCAGCCGTTGACCGGCACCGACAACGCGCTGTTCCGGTTGGGTGATTCCCTGACGGCGCGGCTGCCGCGGGCGCAGTGGGCGGTCGACCAGGTGGCGACCGACGCGACCTGGCTGCCGCGGCTGGCACCGCATCTGCCGGTGCCGGTGCCGGTGCCGATCGCGGTCGGCCGGCCGGGCGGGGACTATCCGTGGCCGTGGACGGTCGTCCCATGGTTGGACGGGCGCAATCCGGTAGCCGGGCAGGACCTCGTCGACCTCGCTGTCGACCTCGCCGGCTTCGTACGCACGATGATCGCGATCGACCCGATGGGCGGGCCGGTCAAGGAGGGGATTCAGCGCGGCGCACCTCTGGCGCAGCGCGACGAGCTGACCCGCCGGTCGATCGCGGCGCTGGGTGACCGGATCGACGGGCGGGCGGTGAGCGCGGCGTGGGACGAGGCGATGACGGTGGACGAGTGGCCCGGACCGCCGGTGTGGCTGCACGGTGATCTCCTGGAAGGCAACCTGCTGGTCGACCGGGGCAGGCTCACCGGAGTGATCGACTTCGGCGGTCTCGGCCGCGGCGATCCGGCGGTGGAGGTGCGGCCGGGCTGGAACCTGTTCGATGCCCGCGCGCGGGCCGCCTACCGGGAGGCGCTCGGGTTCGACGAGGCGACCTGGGTGCGCGGGTGGGCCTGGATGCTGTCGGGCTCGCTCTACTGGTTGGCGGACCTGTGGGACTCGATCAGCGAGGATGACCGCGAGGACACGATCCGCCACATCGACTACCTCGTGCGTCACCGCCACGACTGACCTGCGGTGCCGCCCTGTCACCTTCGGGCGACGCCCCGGACGGCGGATGCGGGAAGGTCCTGTGGGGTACCACCGCCAGCCCTCGCCGTGTCGGTGGTCGCCGGACGGCGAGGTCTCCGGTAGGGGTTCCGACCAATGGATCGGCGGCGCCGGCGGGCCGCCGACGCCCGGCCCGACCTGTCTCGTGCCGCGACGGACTCCGACGCGGCCGGGGGGCGGACGGCCTCGTCGGCCGGGCGGTGGAGGACTACGGATAATGCCCAGCATGCCTCCGGGAGTGGATCGTGTGGATGACGTCGCCGAGGTGGGAGGAGAGCCGGCCGGGGGTAGGACGTCGACGGTCGACTCCCTGCCGTCGCGCGGGCTAGGTGCGGCCGGGGGTGGCGGGTCGGCGTGGCGGGTCGTCGTCGGGTTCGGTGTGGTGAGCCTGGCCGCGGACATGGTGTACGAGGGTGCCCGCTCGATCTATGGGCCGCTGCTGGCCTCGCTGGGCGCGTCGGCGGTCGTCGTCGGGCTGGTCACCGGCGCCGGTGAGGCGGCGGCGCTGGTGCTGCGGCTGGTGTCCGGACCACTGGCGGACCGGACCCGCCGGTACTGGTCGTTGACGATTCTCGGGTACGGGCTGACCGCGGTGTGCGTGCCGCTGCTCGCCGTCACCCCGCTGTTGGGCGGCGCCGGTCTCGCCGTCGCCGCCGCGTTGATCCTCGCCGAGCGACTGGGCAAGGCGATCCGTAGCCCGGCGAAGTCGGCGCTGCTGGCCGACGCCGCGAGCCGCGTCGGCCTGGGGCGGGGGTTGGGTGTCCACAAGGCGCTGGACCAGGTCGGCGCTTTCGCGGGCCCGCTGCTCGTCGCCGCGGTCGTCGCGATGGCCGCGGGGTCGCTGTGGCCGGGCCTGGCCGTCCTGGCCTTGCCCGGCGTGCTCGCGATGCTGCTGCTGCTCACCATCCGGGCGCGCGCGGCCGCTTCACCGGCGGCCGGCGGGGCCACCGCGGCAGGTACCCCGTCGGTGGCGGGCCGGAAGCCGCTGCCCGCCCGGTTCCATCTGTTCGCGGCGGCGATGGCGCTGTGCACGGCGGGTCTGGTGACGTTCGGGTTGATCGGATTCCACCTCGTCCGCGCGGGCGTGGTCGCGGCCGCAGCGGTGCCGTTGATGTACGCGGCCGCGATGGCCGCGGGCGCGCTCGCCGCCCTGCTGACGGGCCTGCTGTACGACCGGGCCGGGCCGTGGGTGCTGATCGCGTTGCCGGCGCTGGTCGCCGCCGTTCCCGCCCTGGTGTTCGGCGGTGGTCTGCCGCTGGCGGTGACGGGGGCGCTGGTGTGGGGTGCCGCCGTTGGGGTGCAGGACTCCACCGTCAAGGCGCTGGTCGCCGATCTCGTGCCGGGGGAGCGTCGGGCCACCGCGTACGGGGCCTTCGCCGCCGTGCAAGGCGCGGGGGCGCTGATCGGCGGTGCCGCGGCCGGTCTCCTGTACGAGTTCTCGCTGGCGGGTCTGGTGGTCGTGGTGGTCGTCACGCAGGCCGTAGCCCTGGTGACGCTCGTGTGCGTCCTGGCAGGGACCCGCCCAGCCCGCTGAATCCGGCCGCCGATGCCCCGTCGGTGACGGCGGCAGCCCGTGCCGCGTCGCCGGCCGGACCCGGGCCCGTCGTGACGCGCGTCGCGGCCCCGGCATGAGCCTGCCGGCCGCCCGTTGCCTATTCCTTCGCCAACTCGGCGAGCTGGTCGAATGTGCGCACGAGGGTCGCGCGCCGCTGCCGCCGGTATTCCGGACCGGGCTCCACGCCGTCGATCGTCCGGTCCCAGAGGGCCAGGTGACTGCTCTTCCAGCCGGCGATCGTCGTCCGGTCGGGCAGGCTGACCCCGACGTAGTTCTGTCGTGCGATGAGGTGCAGCAGCTCGAGGTTGCAGGGCACCGCGACGCCCCAGTACTCGTCGGGCTCGATGCCGCCCGCCGCGCACCGGTTCCGGCGTCGAAAGCAGGCTGTAGCAATGGCCATCGATATTGACGTTCGACGACGGCGCGGACAGAATCACGGCACCCACCATGATCCCCTCTGGAGATGCCATGATCCGTCCCCGCCTGTCGTTCCTGCGGGCCGGCCGGCTGGCCGCGTTCGCCGCGGCCACCGCCGGTGTGCTGCTCGCCTTCGCCGCACCGGCCAACGCCGCCGTACCCACCGGGCGTTACGTCGCGCTGGGCGACTCGTACACCTCCGGTCCGCTGATCCCCACCCAGGTCGACCTGAACTGCCTGCGCTCCAACCGTAACTATCCGTCGCTGGTTGCCGCCGCCGCCGGCTCGTCGGCGTTCGCGGACGTGAGCTGTTCCGGGGCCACCACCGAGGACATCCTCGTCGGCGGCAGCGGCGCACTGGGCATCTCGTTGCCGCCGCAGCTCAGCGCGATCACCCCGGACACGACACTGGTCACGGTGCAGATCGGCGGCAACGACATCGGCTTCTCCGGCATCATCAGCGACTGCGCGGAGGCGAGCCTGAGCAGCCCGCTCGGCTCGCCCTGCAAGAACAGGTACACCGCCGGAGGCGTCGACCAGTTGCAGGCCAGGATCGCCGCCACCGCGCCGAAGGTGACCGCCGTGTTGCAGGCGGTACGCCGGGCCGCCCCGGGCGCCCGGGTCGTGGTGCTCGGGTACCCGGCGATCCTGCCGGACAGCGGCTACGGCTGCTGGCCCGTGGTCCCGATCGCCTACCAGGACGTGCCGTACCTGCGCGGCGTCCAGAAGTCCCTGAACACGATGCTCGCCAACACTGCGGCCGCGAACAGCGCCAGCTACGCCGACGTCTACCGGCCGTCCGTCGGCCACGACACGTGCAAGAGCAGCGGCACCCGGTGGGTCGAAGGGCTGATCCCGCAGAACGCCGCCGCCCCGTTCCACCCCAACGCCAGGGGTGAGCAGGGCATGGCCAACGCGCTGCTGGCCAACCTGAACAGCTGACTGACGATTCCCACCGACGGGGACCGGCTCATCCGGGCGTGAGGGTCCGGGCCGGCGGCCACGAGGGCCGGGCCCGGGCTCCGCGCCGGTGCGGACCGCATGGCCCGGGTCGCAAGCGTTCGCGGCGGGATGGTCGGTGAGCTGCGCCTGGTCCTCGGACCGGGGGAGGACCGCAGCCCCGACCCCGCCGCGGCGAGGACCGGACTCGCCGACCGACTCGTCCGCTCCGACAGCAGGCCGTCGGGCTCGGGCGCCGGTGCGAGCAGGGCCGGGCGCCCCAGGCAGCTCAAGTTCTATCCGAAGGGCTGGACGCGGTGGATCTCGTGGACGCCGAACCCGTCCTGGTCCGGCCGGAGCAGCGGCTGACGCGGGTGGCGCTGCCCGGCAACGTCCGTACCGTCGGCTGGATTCCACCGGCGGCGGCGCTGCCGGGCAGTGGCCGTCGCGTTCCTGGTCGGGGCCGGCACCGCGGCGCGGGAACCGGTACCGACCCCGCCTTCGGCTCACCCGGTTGATCCCACCGGTCGCTGGTCGTCAGTAGTTGACGTAGGCGGTGAGGGCGAGGTGGTCGGAGTATTCACCGCCGGTCATCGTGGGGGTGATGGTGGCGACGTTGCTGAAGCCGTTGCCGCTCTTGACCAGCAGGAAGTCGATGCGCCGGCTGTTGAGGGTGTCGTACGCCGCGGAGCAGTTGCGGCTGCCGCACTTCTCGGCGATCGGGTCGCGGTACCCGAGGGCCTTGCCGTCGTTCCACCAGCCTTCGGTGTCGGGTTCGGTGTTGGCGTCACCCCCGACGATCTTGAGGTCGCCGCCGAGGCGGCTCATCGCCTCGTCGGCCTCCTTGATGTTCTCGTCCGCGCACTTCGGGCCGTGCCAGGTGTTGGTGGGCCAGTGGATCGAGGCCACCGAGACGTCCTGGTTGGCGATGTTGTCGTGCAGCCGGACGGCGATGTTGTGGACCCGGTCCTGGCTGCTGCGCGTGGGTTCGAGATTCTGGCATCCGCCGGTGCCCGCGTCGTAGTCTTCGGGGGCGTCGGAGCGCCAGCGGGTGGCGGCCTCGTAGGTGAACCGGTCGGAGCGGTAGATGACCGCGTTGGTCTGCTGGTTCTTCATCTTGCCGCAGGTGCTGGTGTAGCCCATCGAGCCGGGACTCGCGATCGCGAGCTGTCCGGCGTAGGTCCCGGGCAGTTCGTCGGAGAGGCGCTGGGTCAGGGCGTTGAGCTGCGTCTGGTTCGAGACCTGCTGCACGGTGAAGATGTCCGGGCTCAGCGGGCGGCCCTTGAGGTAGGTGATCAGCCGGTCCCAGATGAACCCGTCGGCACAGGAGGCGGGCAGCCAGTTCTCGATGTTGTTGTTGTAGACCACCACATGGTTGGGGGAGGTGTTCACGGCGGCGTGGGCGGCGGTGGCGCCGGTGAGGCCGACCGCCGCGGTCGTCAGGACCGTGGTGAGTACGGCGACGGCGCCACGGGTGAGGCGGCTGTTACGGATGGACAACTTTCCTCCTGGTCGTGCTGGTGATCGGCATCGATGCGGGTCGTGGTGACGCGGGGGTCCGTCGTCGTCAGAGGGTCCGCTGGTATTCCTCCCAGGTGCGCTTGGGGCTGACCGCGGGACCGTCGTCGGGGCCGCGGTTCGCCAGCCCGTTGCGGCCGAGGTAGTAGTCGCCGGCCTGGTTCTGCGCGCCTGTCGACTGGTCGGTGTCGGCGAGCGCGATGGCGTGGATGTGGTAGCCCCAGTCCCCCTGGCTCGGGGTACGCAGCCACGCGGCGAAGCCCACCGTGCGGAGCCGGCGCAGCACGTCGGTCCGGGTGGCCGAGGAGAGACCGCTGACCGACAGGTCGAGGGCGCCGCCGCCGTCGTGGGTGCCCGCCGACGCGCCCACACCGGTGTTGTAGGACCCCTGCGTGATGCTGAGCTGGCGACCGAGGAGACGTTCGGCCTCGAGCAGCATCGCCCTGGTCCGGGTGTTGACCTGGAAGCCGCGCAGGGTCACGACGCTGCCGGGCGAGATGGCGCGGACGACGGTGTACCGGCCCTCGCCGAGCAGCCGTAGCGACGACGGCCCGGGCAGCCCGGTCGCGTCGAGGCCGGTGTAGCCGAGGGACCGTTGGTACGCCGCGTACGCGGCGACCGTGCTGGTGCCGAAGTGCCCGTCGACGTAGGTGGCCGACAGCAGCCCTCTGGCCTGTAGGGCCCGCTCCATCAGCAGAACGCTGTCCTTGGCGCCCGCCGTGATGGCGGTGTCCGCCCGGCGGGGATCGATCTGGGCGGCCTTGATGAGCGCCTCCATGTCGATCTGGGGCAACGCGGCGGCGACCGGGCGGGCCAACGGCCCGGCGGTGGCCACCGCCGCGCCCGCGGCAACGAGCAGGCTTCTTCTCGTGATCACTTGAGCTCCTGTCTGGCCGTCACGCAGTGGTCGGTCAGCGGCGCGGGACGCCGGCGGTGAATCCGTCGAGCCGGTGTGGACGTACGCGTCGGAGGGCCCGCCGACCGGATCCCCTGCCACGGACGCAAGGGACGGTTGCCTGACTATCGAGTCAACGAACCGGCTCGTCAAGACGGTCATCGATGATGTACTCGGAATGTACGAGCCCCGTTAGCGGCCGTCACCGGTTGATCCACCCGCCGCCCGGCAGCGTTCACCGTCGACTGACCTTCCGCCCGTCCCGGCCGGAGAGTCGAGTTCGGCCAGGGCGCGACGCACCTCGCGGGTGCCGTTCGGATCGCCGATCCGCTCGGAGAGAGCCAGCGCCAGGTGCAGGTCGTCGCGGGCCGCCAGCCGCTGCCCCGTGTCGCGGTGGACCTGCGCCCGCACCATGAGGACCCGCCACTCCGCCTCGCGGTTGCCGGTGGCACGCGCGGCGGTCAGGGCCTTGCCGAGCCATCCGTACGCATGCCGGGGCTGGCCGCTGCGGGCGTAGACCTGGCCGATGGTCAACATGGTGATGCCGAGGCCCAGCTCGTCGCCGAGTTCACGTCGCAACCGCAGGCTCTCCCGCAGGTTGACGAGCGCCGCCTCGGTCCGGCCGAGTTGCAGCAGCACGTCGGCCAGATTGTTCAGGGTGAGGCCCACCCGCTGCCGGTCGTCGCGCTGGCGGTGCATCTCGAGCGCCCGTAGGAAGCTCATGCGGGATTCGTCGAGGCGGCCGGCGGCGGCCAGCACGACTCCGAGATGGTCGTGGGTCACCGCGACCGCGTGGCTGTCCCCTTCGGTCGTCTGGAGCGCGAGTGCCCCTCGGAGGCCGTCGACCGCCTGTTCGGTCTCGCCGAGCCGGGACCGGGCGACCGCGACGTAGGTCAGCGCGGTGGCCTCGTCCGGACGGCTGCCCCGCCGCCGGGCGCAGGGCAGCGCGTTCTCGGCCAGCTCACGCAGCTCCCGGTAGTGGCCCCGCATCGGCAGGAAGGGATAGAGCGCCGTGCACATCCCGACCGCGAACAGGTCGCCCTCGGGCGTGCCGTCCCGCGCCGCCACGCGTGCCACGGCGAGGAGATTGTCGCGTTCCGCCTCGAGCCACCCCAGGGCCTCCCGCTGGTCGGTGAAGGTGACGGTGGGTACGGCCTCGACGAACACGTCGGGCAGCCGATGGGGATCGGGCCGGACCTGGTCCCGGGCGCGCCGCGCGGTGTCGAGGAAGTAGCAGCGTGCCGCGTGTATCGCAGCCGCCCGGGCCGCCGCGTCACGACGGCCGCGTTCGACGGCGTAGATCCGCACCAGGTCGTGCAGGCGGTAGCGGCCCGTTCCGTACGGGTCGATGAGCCCCGCGTCCGCGACGCGGTCCAGCGCGGTGCGCACCTCGCGCGCGGTGGCCCCCGTCAGCACCCGGGCCAGATCGAGGTCGAGCGTCGGGGTGCAGATCATTCCCCAGCGGTCGAACAGGTCCAACGCTTCCGGTCCGCCCGCCCGCTCGGCGAGAACGTCGCACGTCACCGCCAGGCTCGCCCGCACGGCCAGGTCGTCGCAGCTCAGCTCGTCCAGCCGGTACTGCTCGTCGGAGAGCCGGACGACCATGTCGGCAAGCGTCCACTCCGGACGACTGGCCAGTCGGGCACCCACGATCCGCAGCGCGAGTGGGAGGTGCCCGCACATCGCGGCCAGCTCCTCGGCCTCGCGGGGCGAACTGGTGAACCGGTCCGTGCCCGCGTGCCGGGCGAGCAGCATGATCGACTCTTCGGCGTCGAGTTCGTCGACTGCGAGGTGGGCCACGTCCAGCGTGGGCAGCGTGGTCCGGCTCGTCACGATCACCGTGGCGCTGCCGAGCACCGACAACAGCCGTCGTACCTGGCCGGCGTCGACCACGTTGTCCAGAACGACAAGCACCCGCCGGCCGCCGACCCGCACCCCCAGCTCGGCCGCCTCCGCGCCGGGGGTACCGCCCGACCGGTCCCCACCGAGCGCGCGAAGGAGGCTGCCGATCGCCTCCTCGACCGTCATCGGGGTCAGGCCGGGGCTGCTGCCGCACAGGTCGAGGTAGAGCTGTCCGCCCGGGCACGACGGGGCGAGCCGGGCGGCGAGGTTGCCGGCCAACGCCGACTTGCCCACCCCGGCGGGGCCGTGCAGCACCAGCATCCTGGCGGCGCCGAGCTCGGCCTCGATCCGGGCCAGCAGGCGCTGCCGGCCGACGAGGGCCACCGGCGGCGGAAGGGTGGACGGCGGCCCGTCCGGCGACGCCGCACCGGGCGCCGGCATCGGGCGGGGTATGGGGCCAGACGTCTCATGGAGCAGCTTGCGCTCGATGTCCTGGAGGACCCATCCGGCGCCCCGGCCGAACGTGGCGAGCAGCGCGGCGTTCGCCGCGGCCAGGGCCGCCATGGCCGCGGCCCGGTCGCCCGAGCGGACCAGAGCCTGGACCAGCCCTTCCCAGGCGGACTCGCGCCCCGGCTGGTCGGCGAGCAGCGGTCGCAGCGCGCCGACCGCGGCATCGGTCCGGCCGGCCTCGACGCACGCGTCGGCGTACTGCTCGACCGCCACCGCGCGGCTCTCGTCGAGCGCGTCGAGGCCGTGGCCCAGCGCGCCGTAGCGGGGCAGACCCTCGGCCGCCTCGCCGTACCACCGGCGCATCCCGGTGGCGAGCAGGTCCGCGGCCTGCTCCGGGCGTCCCGCGCGGCTCGCGTCGAGAGCGTCGCGTACGTCGGTCTCGAAGCGGTCGAGGTCCAGCTCGCCCGGCTCGACCCTCAGCGCATAGCCGGAGTGCACCCAGGTCAGCCGGTCACGGTAGGGGCCCAGGGCGACCCGCAACCGGGCCACGTAGGCCCTCATGTTGACCTGTGCCGACGGTGGTGGCTCCGCCCAGAGACTGCCCCTGAGCCGGTCGGCGGACACCCGCCGCCCGCGACCCATGAGCAGCGCGGCCAGCAGGAGCTGCGGCCGGCCGGTCGGCAGCGCGACGCGGCGGCCGTCGACACACAGGTTCACGGGTCCCAGCAGACCGAACCCGACCGTCATCCTGCGAACCTCCACGATCATGGATTCGTTCTCCCCGATCGTAGAGGCGCTCGTGCGGGCGCCGCGCCCGCGCGGTCGCCTCGACGCGAGGTGCCTCCGGCCGCGGCCGGAGGCACCTCGCGTCACCGTCGTCGGGCGGGTGTCAGCCGCCGGTGATGGAGAAGGTGGAGCCGGGTTCCTTCACGATGTTGCCGTCGGCCGAGTTGGTGATGGTGACGTTGGTCAGGACGGCGTTGCCGCGAGCGCCGCTCATGGCCAGGATGCCGGCGCCGTTGTTCGACCTGTCGATCTTCACGTTGGTGATCGCGACGTTCGGCATGTTGCCTCCGCCGTTCTTGAACTGGATGCCGTCGTAGGTCGAGTCGTGGATGTCCGTGTCACGGATGGTGACGCCGGTGATGTCCGTCGTCGCCGGGAACAACGTGATCGCCCCGAACTCCTGGTCCTCGTTCCAGAAGACGCCACCGCACCGGAAGAGGGCGTTGTTGGCGATCAGCGTGGTGCCGGAGAAGGGCAGCGGACTGTGGTCGGTCGCCAGCATGATGCCGGGGTAGTTCATCGTGTCGTAGATCAGGTTGTTCTCGATCGTGTTGCCGTGGCCGCCGTAGATCGCGATGCCGTTCGCCCGCCAGGGCAGCTGGATGGTGTTGTTCAGGAAGCGGTTGTCGTGTGCGACGTCCACGCTGGCGTCCTTCACCCGCGGGTTGGCCCAGACCGCCAGGGAATCGTCGCCGGTGGTACGGAACGACGAGTTGAACACCCGCGAGTTTCGCGTGCCGTTGGAGAAGTTGATGCCGTCGGCGTACGTGTCGCGGATCCGCATGCCGGTGAACTCCAGCCCGTCGCCGGGGTTCCAGTAGGCGGGCGTGTCGGAGTAGTCCCGTCCGACCCAGGCGCCGACGTTGACGTGCTCGATCCACACGTTGCTGATCTTCGTGTTCCTGCCGAACCGCCCGTTCAGCCCGTGTCCCCGGTGCGCGCGGTTGGTCGTCATGCCGAAGATGGCGATGTCGGAGATCCTGGTGTTGTCGTCGATGTCGAAGCCGACGTTGCCCTCGTGCGGGTGGTTGATGTTGCCCACCACGTTCTGCGGCTCGGTCTGGGTGTAGAGCTGTGAGTGCCACATGCCCGCTCCACGGACCGTGACGTTCCGGATCCCCCGCTGGTTGTACTGCCCGCGGTTCGGGTCCGGCGAGAGGATCTTCTGTTCCTGCCGCCACTGCCCGGCGGGGATCCAGACGCAGCTGATCACACCGTTCTGGTCGTCGGTCACCGCGCGCTGGATGGCCGCGGTGTCGTCGAGCCCGTCGTCCGGGATCGCGCCGTAAGCCGTGATCGAGGTGCACTCGGCCGGCTTGGTGGCCGGGGGCGCCACCTGCTCCAGGTCGATCAGGTCGATGATGTAGAACGACGCGGTGTCGGTCGCGTCCCGCTGCAACTTGAACCTGGTCCCGGCCGGCCAGGACCGCGACAGCAGGGCGTGCGACTCGTCGAACAGCCGTCGGGCGTCGGCCTGCGGCGTGTTGGACAGCGACTCGGTGTCGTCGGTGGTGCCGTACAGCCAGCTGTTCCGCGACGAGAGCGTCAGCTTCTGGGCGAAGGTGTCGTTGATGTAGAGGCTGATGCTGGCGTTGATGCCGCCGCCGCCCGGCGCGTCGGGAATGGAGTTGCGCACCACGATGGAGTTCGACGGGTTGGTCGAGGTGAACTCGACGAACTGCCCGGTGCTGTTCAACCGCACCGACCTGCGCCCGGAGGACTCGGTGGCGAAGTTGGTGTGCCCGAACGTGCGCAGGGGGTCGGCCTCCAGCAGGGTGCCCTGGTAGCGGGCGGCCTCGGCCTCGTACTCGACCCACGGCGTGGCCGCGCCACGGCCGACCACGATGGCCTGGGAGAACGAGTTGTTGGTCTCGTTGGTCTCGGCGACGACGTTGGTGGCGTCGGCGGTGGCGGTGATGGTCGCTCCGCCGGCGGTGGCGGTCCAGCTCCCGCCGACGGCCACGTTGACCGTCGCGCCGGCGGCCACCGCGGCGGTGCTGGCGCTCAGCGTGGTGCCGCCCACCGCCAGTCGGGTCACGGAGGCGGCGGGGGCGCCGGTGATGCCGCGGTTCCTGACCGCGACGGTGAACGTGACCGCCGCTCCGACGGCCGGGTTGGACGGGTTGGGGGTGACGCCGACGACCTGGAGGTCGGGGCCGGGAGCCTGGGTGACGACCAGTGGCGTCGTCGAGGTGAAGCTGTTGTTGTCGTTGTTCTGCTCGGCGACCGTGTTGGCGGGGTCCACCACCGCGGAGACGGTGTGGCTGCCCATCGACTGGGTGCCGATGTTCGCCGAGACGGTGGTCGAGGCGCCGGCGGTGAGCGCGGCGACGGAGGCGCCACCCACCAGGGCGCCGCCGAGCTTGAAGTCCACCCTGGTCGCGCCGGCCGCCGCGGTCCCCGTGTTCCTGACCGTGGCCGACAGGGTGATCGGGGTGGCTTCGCTCGGCGTCGCGGGGCTCCAGCTCGTCGTCGTCACGACGAGGTCCGGGTTCGGGGCCCAGGATCCCCGCACCTGGAGGTCGGCGACCTGCCCGCCGGGCGCGCCGGTGTTGCCGAGGAACCTCAGCTGTACGTCCGCGACCCGGCTCGGGACCGGAATCGTCACGGAGTTCTGGTTGCCCGCCGGGTCGAAGGCGTAGCTCGCCGGGGCCTTCAGTGAGGTGAAGCCGGTGGCCGTCTGCGCGCGGCCAAGGACCTCGATGTTCTGCGTGCGGGCTCCCCAGACCGGGTCCGGATTGAGCTTGACCACGACCGCCGTGACGTCGGCGTCGGCGCCGAGCTTCACCGTCAGGGTCGACGGAAACCCGGCCGACTCCCAGTAGGAGCTGGGGCTGCTGTCGTTGGCGTTGGCAGCGACGAAGGTGAAGACCGACGAGGACGCCTCGATCGGTTTGCCGCCGGCCAGGTTCGCGCCGCCGGGGTCGCCGGGGTCGCCACCGCCCGGAACGCCCACGCCGTAGACCTCGAACTCGGCGATCTGGGCGGCGGGCCAGCCGGTGTTGCCGGTGATGGTCAGCCGTACGTGGCGGACGGCCGTGGCGGCGAAGTCGATGGTGACGGTGTTGGCCGTCGCCGGGTTGAACACCCGTCCGGCCGCCCCGGAGAGTGTGCCGAAGGTGCTCCCGTTGGTGCTGCCCTGCACGGCGATGGTCTGGGTACGGGTGCCCCAGTCCGTCGAGGGGGGCAGCTTCAGCTTCACCTGGTCGACGGTGACGCTGCTGCCGAGGTCGATCTGCACCCACTGCGGGAAGGCGTTCGACGGGCTCTCCCAGTACGTCTGCTGGTTGCCGTCGTTGACGTTGGCCGCGACGTAGCCGCCGTGGGATCCGCTGGCCGAGACCGCCTTGCCGGTCGACAGGTTGGGGCCTCCGGCCGCGAGCGCCGGGGTGGGCGAGACGGCCGTCAGGCCGATCAGGCCGGCCGCGAGGAGGCCGCTGAGCCCCCGTCGGCCGAGCTTCCTTCGTTTCATGGCGTCCCTGTTCTGTGAGATCGGTGGTGGATCGTGCGGCGCGGACTGCGGCGGCCGGAAGCGGGCGCCGTTGTCGGAAATTTCCAAAGCGGTAATCGTCTTCTTGCGATGACGTGCCAACTTCTTTCGCCTGATGCCCGTCAATGTTTCAGATGGGTCGCCGGTTCGTCAACGGTCTGGTACGCGCGGAGGGGCTCCCGGCCCCGAGGGCACGCCGCGGCCGGCATCACCTGGAGCGGGCGAGGGCCTACGCCCCCAGGGGGCGGCCTCGCCAGGACGACCGGTCACCCGGTGCCCGCCCGGGGCCCGGCCACCGCCGGATCACGGCGCGGGCGGTGCCGGCAGCGGCCGGACGGTTCCGACGTGGGCGGGCGCGGCGCACGCCGGTGCGTGCGGCGCGGGCGGCGAACTCCTCCGCCGAGCCGCCGGCGCCCCGGCGGTGAGGCGGGGGCAGGCCCGGTGCGCCGACTCCGCCTCGGCGGGCTCCGGTGCGGCACGGAACCTGATCTCGATCACCAGGTCGGCGGGAGCGCGGCGGATTCGGTGCCGGTCCGCGCGAGGAGCCGGTCCAGGCCGCCGATCAGGACTCGGAGCCGGCCTGCGGGGAGCGGTCCGGGTCACCGCACGGCTGTGGGTCGACGAGGAGCGCCATGTCGTCCGACGGTGCCGGCTGCCCGGTCGCCGGGCCCGCCATCACGCGGGCGGGGTGACGAATGCGCCGTGTTCGGTGCCGGTGGGCAGGAGCTCGCGGGCGGCGAGCCAGGCCGCTGCGGTGGCGGGGTCTCCGGCGACCGTCACCGGGCGGCGTCCGAGCCGGGCCGACAACGCGGTGCGAAGCTCCGGCGGGCCGGTGAGCAGGCCGCCGGCCAGGACGAGCGGTCCGCGAGCGGCAGGAACGGCACGCACGGTGGCGGCGAGCCGGTCGGCGGCTGCCTCGATCAGGCGGTGCGCGTCCCGGTCGCCGACGCGGGCGGCGTCGAACACGAGCGGGGCCAGCCCCGCCACCCGATCGCGGGGTAAGGCGTAGAACGCGGTGACGAAACCGTCGGCCGCCACGGGAGGTGCCGCACCCGTCGATCCGGCGGGTGGCTCGACGAGCTGCCCGGGGCTGGTAGGTGCGGGACCGGTGTGGACGGGCGGGGTGGCGGCGCGGGACACGGCGTCGGACACGGCGTCGACCAGTGGGCCGTCCGCGCGGCGGCCGCCGGCCAGCGTCCGGGCGGTCAGCCGCGCCGCTTCGAGGCCGAGCCAGAAGCCGCCGCCCTCGTCGCCCAGCAGCCAGCCCAACCCGTCGACGGTGCGGCCCACCGACCGCTCGACGATCTGCACCGCGACGGCCCCGGTCCCGGCGATCAGCACCGTGCCCGACGGCGCCGGTGTTCCGGCCGCGAACGCCACCACCGCGTCGCCCACCGTCCGAAGGGGACACGGCAGCCCGGTGGCCCGCCAGGCGTCCAGGTAGATCGCCGCCACCGCCGGCCGGTCCAGGGCCGACCGCCCGGCCAGTCCCACCACGGCGCCCGCCACCCGCGCCGGGTCGTGTCCGGCGAGGGCCTCCCGTGCCGCCGCGACCAGGGCGGAAGCTGCTTCGGCCGGCGGCTGGGTGGCCGGATTGCCGGCACCGGCCCGGCCGCGGCCGACGACCCGCCCGTCGGGCGTCGCCACGACCGCCCGGGTCGCCGAGCCGCCACAGTCGGCGCCGAGAACGAGAATCGTCGATGTGCAAAGTATTGACATCCATCAACGTTCAATCATAATTTTGCTCATCACAAGGGTTGAGTGAAAGGAATGCCGATGGCCGGGACCGGGTTGTTGGGCCGTGTCCGCACCGAGCTGCCGACCCTGCCCGAGGCTCTCCAGCGGGTCGGTGAGCGGCTCCTCGGCGACCCCGAGGAGACCGCGCGGTCCACGATCGTCGACCTCGCCGAGCGGGCCGGCACCTCGACGGCCACGGTCACCCGTTTCTGCCGCACCTTCGGCTACCGGGGCTACGCCGAGCTGCGGGTCGCCGTCGCCACGGAGACCGGCCGGGCGGCGCAGGCCCGCTGGGACACCGACATCGACCGCGAGATCGGCCCCGACGACCCGCTCAACCATCTGCTGGACGTCGTCGCGTCGGCCGACGGGCGGGCGATCCAGGACACGGCCGGCCAGGTCGACCTCGCCGCCGTCGACCGGGTGGCGGCGGCCGTGGCCCAGGCGCGCCGGGTCGAGCTGTTCGGGCTGGGCAGTTCCGGCAACGCGGCCCGCGAGATGGCGTTCCGCCTCGAACGGATCCGGGTGCCGTGCTGGCATCGCCCCGACCCGCACACCGCGCTCACCAACGCCGCACTGCTGGAGCCGGGCGACGTGGCGATCGGGCTGTCGCACAGCGGCCGCACCCGCGAGGTCATCGAGGTGCTCTCCGAGGCGGCCGACCACGGCGCGCTGACCGTCGCCGTCACCTCGTTCCCGCGCTCGCCGCTGGCCGAGGTGGCCGACGTCGTGATGACGACCGCGGTGCAGGAGACGACGTTCCGGCTCGCCGCGCTGTCGGCGCTGCACTCCCAGTTGCTCGTGCTCGACCTGATCTACGTCGCGGTCGCGCAGCGCACGTACCGCCGTACCACCGCGGCCTTCGAGGTGACCGCCCGCGCGGTCGCCGCCCACCGCCTGCCCGACGAGAGCCGCCGGCCCCGGCGGCGTCACCGACCGGAGGAACGATGATCGGCGCCCAGGAGTACCTCACCGCGGTCAACGCCGCGATCGCGCAGGTGGCCGCCACCCAGCAGGATGCCGTGCGCCGCGCGGCGGACCTGCTGACGGCCGGGTTGCGTGCCGGCGGCGTGGTGCAGGCGTTCGGCAGCGGCCATTCGGAGGCCCTGGCCATGGAGATCGCCGGCCGGGCCGGCGGCCTCGTGCCGACCAACCGCATCGCGCTGCGCGACATCGTCCTGTACGGCGGGGCGGAGCGGGCGTCGCTCGACGACCCGTTCCTCGAGCGCGACCCTGCGGTCGCCCACCGCCTCTACGAGCTGGCTCCCGTCAAGCCGGACGACGTGTTCGTGATCGCGTCGAACTCGGGGGTCAACGGCGTGGTGGTGGAACTGGCGCGCCTGGTACGCGAACACGGCCACGGGCTGGTCGCGATCACCTCGCTCGCCCACACGAACGCCGTCCCGCCGCGGCACCCGAGCGGCCTGCGGCTGGCCGACCTCGCCGACGTGGTGCTCGACAACGGCGCCCCCTTCGGGGACGCCGCCCTGCCGATCGAGGGCGGGGGAGCGGTCGGCGCGATCTCGTCCATCACCGGGGCGCTGCTGGCCCAGCAGGTCGTGTGCGAGGTGGTGGCCCGGCTCGTCGCCGACGGTGAGACGCCCCCGGTCTACCTGTCGGCGAACGTACCCGGCGGAGACCGACACAACCAGGAGTTGGAGGCGCGGTACGCCGGGCGCATCCGGCGCGCCGCCTAGAGAAGGCGAGCCCAGTCATGAACCCCTCTTCTCCGCACGGACGCCACCCCACCACCCGGCGCACCCTCCTGCGCGCGGGCGCCGCCGTCGCCGCGGCCGTGCCCCTGGCCGGATGCGTGACCGCCGGCGGCGGTGACGACGGCGCCCCCGCGGCCGAGGGCACGAAGAGCGCCGAGAACCCGCTCGGCGTGCCCGACGCGACACCGCTCGAGGTCGTCGTCTTCAAGGGCGGTTACGGCGACGACTACGCCGTCCACGCCGAGAAGCTCTACCAGCAGCGGCACCCGGGTGCGACGGTCGACCACAAGGGCATCCAGAAGGTGGGCGAGGCGCTCCAACCGAGGTTCGTCGCCGACACCCCGCCGGACGTGGTCGACAACACCGGCGCCGGACGGCTCGACCTCGCCACGCTCGTCGCCGCCGGCAAGCTCACCGACCTGCGCGAACTGCTCGACGCCCCGGCGCTCGACGGCGGCGGCGCGAAGGTGCGCGACACCCTGCTGCCGGGCGTCGTCGACGACGGCACGTTCGACGGCGTCCCGCGCACGCTCAACTTCACCTACACCGTCTGGGGGCTGTGGTACTCCCGGTCGCTCTTCGCCCGCAACGGCTGGACGTTCCCGACGACCTGGGACGCGATGCTGGCGCTCTGCGCGGAGATCAGGAAGACCGGCGCCGCGCCGTGGACGTACCAGGGCAAGTACCCGGAGTACGTCAACGACCCCTTGTTGGCCATGGCGGCCAAGGCCGGCGGGGTCGATCTCGTCAAGGCGGTCGACAACCTGGAGCCGAACGCGTGGAAGCAGCCGGCGCTGCTCGACGCGGCCACCGCCGTCGCCGAGCTGGCCGGGCGCGGCTACCTCCTGCCCGGCTCGGAGGCGTTGTCGCACACCGAGGCGCAGGCCGCCTGGTGCCAGGGCCGTGCCGCGATCATTCCCTGCGGGTCCTGGCTGGAGGCCGAGCAGAAGGGCATCGCCCCCGACGGCTTCGACATGGTGATGGCCCCGGTGCCGTCCCTCGGCGGCGGTGACCGGATGCCGGTGAGCGGGCTTCAGGCGGCCAGCAGCGAGTCCTTCATCGTGCCGGCGAAGGCGAAGAACCCGCAGGGCGGCCTGGAGTTTCTGCGCGTCCTGTTCTCGAAGTCGGCCGCGCGACGGTTCGCCGAGCTGAACTCCACCCTGCCCACGGTGACCGGCGCGACCGACGGCCTCACCCTCTCCAGCGGGCTCGGCTCGGTGAAGGCCGCCGTCGACGCGGCCGCCTCGCACACGTTCGCGTACCGCTTCCGCACCTGGTACGCGCCCCTGGCCAAGGCGGTCGACGACGCCACCGGCGAGCTGGTCACCCGGCGCGTCACGCCGGCCCAGTGGGCCGACCGGATCCAGCGGGCGGCGGACCGCGTCGCGGCCGACAGCGCCGTCACCAAGTACGAGCGGTAGCGATGAGGACCGTCCGATCCGGCCGGAACCGGTTCCTCGCCGGTGCGATCCTGCCCGCTCTCGCCCTGTACGCGGTCTTCGTGCTCTCGCCGTACGCGCAGGCGTTCTACCTGGCTCTCACCGACTGGACCGGCGTCTCCGGCGAGGTGGGCTTCGTCGGGCTGGACAACTTCCGCCGGCTGGCCGACGATCCGCTGTTCCGCGCCGCCCTGCGCAACAACGGGCTGATGCTCCTCGTCGTGCCGGCGGTCACCATCGCCCTCGGGCTGCTGCTGGCCGCGCTCGTCTCGTTCGGTGGGCGCGGCGGGGCCGGCGGACCGTCCGCCGTCCGCGGCGGCGAGCTGTACAAGGTGGCGTACTTCCTGCCGCAGGTGCTCTCGCTGCCGATCGTCGCGGTGCTCTGGCAGTTCGTCTACGGCCCCACCGACGGGCTGCTCAACGGCGCTCTGCGCGGGGTCGGGCTCGGCGGGCTGGCCCGCAGCTGGCTCGGCGACCCGGCCGTCGCGCTGTGGGCGGTCATGGCGGTGCTGGTCTGGTCGTCGGTCGGCTTCTACATGGTGCTCTTCGGCGCCGCGATGGAGTCGATCCCGCGCGAGGTGCTGGAGGCGGCGGTGCTGGACGGCGCCGGGCGCCTCGCCGTCCTGCGGCACGTCGTCGTGCCGCTGCTCTGGGACAACGTCCAGGTCGCGTTCGTCTACCTCGGCGTGCTCGCTCTGGACGGCTTCGCGGTCGTACAGATCATGACCGTGGGTCCCGGGGGGCCGGACGGAGCGACCGAGGTGATGGGTCTCGGGCTCTACCGCAACGCCTTCACGTACGGGCGGTTCGGCTACGCCGCGGCGATGGGCGTCGCGCTCTTCTTCCTCACGCTCGCCGTCGCCGTCGTGGCGTTGCGGGCCGGACGCCGGGAGCGGGTGGAATACACATGACGACCCTCATCGAACGGCCCGTCGACGCGCGACCCGCGTCGCCGACCCGGCGCCGACGCCGCGGCGGCACCTGGGGCCCGCACGTCTTCCTCGTGACGTGGGCGGCGATCGTCACGTTGCCCCTGCTCTGGGCGGTGGTCAGCTCGCTCAAGACCGACCGCGAGATCCTCACCAGCCCGTGGACGCCGCCGGCGCAGCCGCGGTTCGACAACTGGTCGCGGGCCTGGGAGCAGGCGGCCATCGGCCGGTACGTCGGCAACAGCGCGATCGTCGTCGGGGCGGCGCTCGTCCTCACCATGGTGCTGGGCTCGACCGTCGCCTACGCCCTGGCTCGCTACCCGTTCCGGGGCAACCGGATCGTCTACTACACGTTCGTCTCGGGGCTGCTCTTCCCCGTGTTCCTGGCCCTGGTGCCGCTGTTCTTCGTGGTCGAGCAGCTCGGCCTGCTCGGCACCTACCCGGGCCTGATCCTCGTCTACACCGCGTACGCGCTGCCGTTCACGGTCTTCTTCCTGCACGCGTTCTTCCGCTCGCTGCCGACCGCGCTCGCCGAGGCGGCGTTCCTCGACGGCTGCTCGCACTGGGGCGTCCTCGTCCGCGTGATGCTGCCGCTGGCCCGACCCGGACTGGTGAGCATCGCCATCTTCAACTTCCTGGGGCTGTGGAACCAGTACCTGCTCCCGCTGGTGCTCAACCCCGACCCCGACCGGTACGTGCTCGCACAGGGCCTGGCCGCACTGTCGGTCAGCCAGGGCTACCGCAGCGACTGGAGCGGCCTCTTCGCCGGCCTCACCATCGCGATGCTGCCGGTGCTCGCCGCGTACGTGCTCTTCCAACGGCAGATCCGCACGGGCCTCACCGCGGGGGCGATCAGGTAGGCCCTTTCCGTCCGGCTCCACCGCGCGGGCGGTCGTCGTCGCCCGCCCGCGCGTACCCTTTCCCTCCCACCGTGAGGAGACCCCCCATGTCACGGAGATCCCGCGCGGCCTTCGCCGCCGCGTCGGCGGCACTCACCGCCGTCGCCGCGTTCGCCGCATTCGGCCCCGGCGGCAGCGCCGCCGCCGCGGCCGAAACCTGCGGCGTGCTGTTCGACGACTTCGCGTACGCGTCGTCGGCCGACCCGGCGCTGCCCGCCCGCAACTGGACGGTGCGCACCAACGCCGGCGGCCCCGGCGTGCCGGGCGCCTCGTGGCCGGCGTCCAACATCTCGTTCCCGACCTCCGGCGGACAGAAGGTGCTCCAGCTCGCCGCCTCCACGGACGGGACAGCCGCCGGCACCAGCCACGCCGAACTGTTCCAGCGCCGGGCGTTCTTCGAGGGCACGTACGCGGCCCGGGTGCGCTTCGCCGACGCCCCGGTCGCCGGCAACGACGGCGATCGTCTCGTCGAGACGTTCTTCACGATCACCCCGCTCGACCGTCCGATGGACCCGAACTACGGCGAGATCGACTTCGAGTACCTACCCAACGGCGGGTGGGGCGAACAGGGCCCGATCTTCTACCAGACCACCTGGGAGACGTACCAGAACGAGCCCTGGGTGGCCGACAACACCCACACCTCGCAGCGCCGCAGCTTCGACGGCTGGCACGACCTGCTGTTCACCGTCTCGCAGGGGCGGGTGAAGTACTACGTGGACGGGCAGCTGGTGGCCGACCACGGCGACCGGTACTACCCGGAGACGCCGATGTCGATCAACTTCAACCTGTGGTTCATCGATCTGGTCACCCACACCGGCGGGCGCAGCACCTACCACCAGCAGGTCGACTGGCTGTACTTCGCCGACCGGCAGGTGCTGACGCCGACCGAGGTGGCGGCGCGGGTGGCCGGCCAGCGCTCCGCCGGCACCACCCACACCGACACCGTCGGCGCGGGCGGCGCCTGCCCCACGACGCCGCCGAGCACGTCGTCGCCGTCGCCCACCGGCGTGCCGTCCTCGCCGCCGCCGTCGTCCCCGCCCCCCTCGTCACCGCCGGCGAACTGTGCCGACGCGCCGAGCTGGGACCGGGGCACGGTGTACCTCGGCGGCCAGCGGGTGCGGCACAACGGCCGGCTCTGGCAGGCGAACTGGTGGACGCTCGGCTCCGAGCCGGGGCTCACCGCACAGTGGCGCGACCTCGGCCCCTGCTGACCCCGTGCCGGGCCGCCGCCGTCATCACGGCGGCGGCGGCCTGCCCGGGACCCGGCGGCGAGTCGCACCCGCCGCGGCCGCCTGCGGGACCGCTGGCAGACTGAGCGCTCGTACCCGAAGGAGACGCATGGCGAAGCTCATCTACTCGATGGTCACCTCGCTCGACGGCTACGCCGAGGCGGCGGAGGGCGGCCTCGGCACCGGGGCCGACGACCAGGAGGTGCACACCTTCATCAACGACCTCTTCCGCCCCGTCGGCACGTACCTCTACGGCCGACGGATGTACGAGACGATGGTCTACTGGGAGACCGCGCACACCGAGCCCGACCAGCCGCCGCACATCCTCCAGTACGCCCGCGACTGGCAGGCCGCGGAGAAGATCGTGTACTCCACGACGCTGGAGTCGGTGTCCAGCGCGAAGACCAGGATCGAGCGGACCTTCGACCCGGTCGAGGTGCGCAGGCTCAAGGCCGAGTCTGATCACGACCTCACCGTCGACGGCCCGAACCTCGCGGCCCAGGCGATCGCGGCCGGCCTGGTGGACGAGTACCACCTGTTCATCACCACCAGCGTGGTCGGCGGCGGCAAGCGCTTCTTCCCCGACGGCGTGCGCCTCGATCTCGAGCTGGCCGAGGAGCGCGCCTTCGGCAGCGGACTGGTCTACGCGCGCTACCGGACCCGCTGAGCCGCACCGGTCGGTGACGCTGCCGGCGGCCGAGCCGGGGCAGGACACCGCTGCCGTCCCACCTGGAGCTTCTCGCCTGTCGATCGCCGCTTCGCCGCCACATGCCCTGAGGCTGCTCGGCTGGCCGGCTTGTCATGTCAGGGGTGTTGGGCATAATCGGCTGGCTCGCAAGGCATCCGACCGAGAGGAAACGCATGAAGCGCAAGGTTGTACGCGTGCTGGCGGTCATGGCCGTCGTCGCGGCCGGGTCGGCGGTGGCGTCCGCGCCGGCTGCCGCCAGCGACGGCCCCGGTGACATCTGCGTGACCAACCAGGCCACCTGGCTGCGCGACCAGCCCTGGGGCAACGTCCTGCGCACCTTGAGCCCGGGGCGAGGCTTCCGCGTTCACTCGATCTACGGCGGCAGTGACATCCAGACCTGGTACTACGGCCACGGGGCCGAGGCGCCGGGGCAGGACGGCTGGATCCCGGCCGCCAACTGCAACTGGTAGGTAGGACCTCTCACCTGCTCACCGTTGTCCGGCTGTGTCCCGACGGATGGCGCCGGCCCCGGCCGGCGCCATCCGGCACTGCCGAACAGGAAGCGGTTCGGCGCTCCCGACGAAGCTCGTGCCCCCAGGTCCGGACGCCGGGCTCGGCGTCTGCCGGCACCGCGCCGGCCGCCGCCGGATCTCAGCCGGTCGGCTGCGCGAGCGTCAGGGCGATTGCCGGTCCGAACGCGACGCTGAGCAGGTAGGCGAGGTTGGACAGGCCCAGGGCTCCGGCCTTGTGACAGGCCGGCACGACGCCGGTCGCTCGCAGGGCGGGTACGCCCTGGCCGGTCGCGGCGGACAGGGAGGCGAGCGCCATCGCCCCCAGCAGCAGCGGTACGGCGGAGGTGCCCGCCGCCAGCAGCGGCGCGGCGACGGCGCCGCCGAGCAATGGCGAGGTCTCCGGTAAGGGGCTGTTCGGCGAGAACAGGCCCGAACCGGAGACCTCGCGGCACGTACTGGTCGTCTTCAACTGGCTCCCGTGCTGGTGCGCATGGCTTCGGGCGCGCGGGCTCGTGCCGACCGTGCGAACGGGCCAGCCCTGCGGGCTACACCCTGGCGGCGGCCTTCTTGGCCGTGGCGGACTGGCCGACCGCCTGGGTGAACACCGGCAGGTAACCGTTGGTCTGCCCGGTGACCATCGGGTGGTACGAGTTCGACAGGTTCAGGATGTCGACGGCGTGGATCCACTTGTTGCCGCTGCAGATCTGGTGTCCCACGAAGATGCTGCGTACGTCGGCGAAGGTGAACCCGGCGCGGGCCGCGGCGGCGGAGATCAGGCTGTCGACCAAATTGATGCCCTCGTTGACCTTGGCGCGGGCGGCCTCGCCGATGCCGATGCAGGTCGTGCCCAGCTGGTAGAAGACCGGGTAGCTCAGCACCACGACCCTGGCGTTCGGGGCCTTGCCGCGGATCGCGGCGTACGCGCGGTCGAGCAGGCCGGGAAGGTTCGCCCGGGCCTGTGCCTGGGCCGCGTCCACCGCGGCGATGCAGGCGCTGGAGCCGCGGAGGGCGCAGGTGGACATGATGTTGCCGAAGCCGGCGTCGTTGCCGCCGATGGTGATGCTGACGAGGGTGGTCTGCGAGCTGAGCGCGGCGACCTGCGAGTTGATCACGTCGGTCGTCTTCGCGCCCGCACAGGCCACCGATGTGTAGGAGGCCGGTGCGTTGGCCGCCGCCCAGCGGGCGGAGAACGCGTTGGTGCTGCGTTTGCAGGTGCCGCTCTCCGAGGTGTAGCTGCCGGCGCCGACACCTGAGGCGTACGAGTCGCCGAGCGCCACGTAGTGGTGGCCGGCGGCCTGCGCCGGGTTGGCCAGCCCGAGTAGCGCGAGTGTCGCGGAGAGAACGCCTGCGAGCAGGGTCAGCATCCGGGTTCTGGTCATGTACCCCTCCATCGTCCGCCGGTTGGTGAACGATTAATAGCACTACATCGATGTGTTGGGATAGATGCCGTTCGACTGATGCAGCGGCGCGCGACCGCGACTCCAGCCGTCGCCGCGCTGCGGCGGCTACCAGTCGCACGCTGCGCCGCCGCCCGCCTGGTGAGGCCGAGAGTTGCCGCTTGACGATCGGCATGTTATCGCTCACAGTCGATGACTAAGGGCGGCGACAGTGTGGCTTACCGGGCAGGCCCGGCTCGTCGCGTGGACCAGGCGTGCACCAGGGCGCACCAGCCGCATTAGCGCTAACTCCCGTGCGCCCGCGCCCCGGTCACGCATCGCGGTACGCCCGTCCTCGGGCATCCCGTTGGCAATTCTCATCGAAGGAGGATCATGTCTGCTTCAGGTGGAGCTCCACCGGTCGCGCCGCCGTCGCGCGGGCGTGGCTGGTGGCTGCGGATCGTCGCCGCCGGCATGGCCGTGTTGCTCGGTGGTGCCGTCGCGGCGGTGGTGTCGTCGGCACCCGCCGCCGCGGCGACGGTCGACCCGAGCGCGTGGTACGTGTTGGTCAACCGCAACAGTGGCAAGGCCCTGGACGTGTACAACCTGGCCACGAACGACGGCGCGCGGATCGTGCAGTGGACGCGGAACAACGGCAACCAGCAGCAGTGGCAGTTCGTGGACTCCGGCGGTGGCTACTACCGGCTGCGGTCGCGGCTGTCCGGCAAGGTGCTCGACGTCTACAACTTCTCGACCGCCAACGGTGCCGGCATCGTGCAGTGGGCCGACGGCAACTCGACGAACCAGCAGTTCCGGTTGGCCGACTCCGCCGGTGGCTACGTCCGCCTGATCAACCGGAACAGCGGCAAGGTGGTGGAGGTGCAGGGCGCCTCGACCGCCGACGGCGGGAACATCGTGCAGTACGACGACTGGAACGGCAACAACCAGCAGTGGCAACTCGTCCGCGTCGACGGCGGGGGCAACCCCACCACGCCGCCGCCCGGCACGTGCGCTCTGCCGTCTGCGTACCGGTGGTCGTCGACGGGTCCGCTGGCGCAGCCGAGGGCGGGCTGGGTGTCACTGAAGGACTTCACCCACGCCCCCTACAACGGCCGGCAGCTCGTCTACGCGACCACGCACGACACGGGGACGACGTGGGGCTCGATGAACTTCGGCCTCTTCACGAACTGGTCCGACATGGCCTCGGCCAGCCAGAACCAGATGCCCTTCTCGGCCGTCGCGCCGTCACTGTTCTACTTCGCCCCCAGGAACATCTGGGTTCTCGCCTACCAGTGGGGCGGACCCGCCTTCTCCTACCGGACGTCGAGCGACCCGACCAATGTAAACAGTTGGTCGTCGCCGCAGACGCTCTTCTCCGGGAGCATCTCCGACTCCGGCACCGGCCCCATCGACCAGGCTGTCATCGGGGACAGCACCAACATGTACCTGTTCTTCGCCGGGGACAACGGCAGGATCTACCGGGCCAGCATGCCGATCGGCAACTTCCCGGGCAGCTTCGGCTCGACCTCGACGGTGATCATGAGCGACACGACGAACAACCTCTTCGAAGCGGTTCAGGTCTACAAGCTCCAGGGCCAGGACCGGTACCTCATGCTCGTCGAGGCGATCGGCTCGCAGGGTCGCTACTTCCGCTCGTTCACGGCCACCAGTCTGGGCGGTACGTGGACGCCGCAGGCCGCGACCGAGAGCAACCCCTTCGCCGGCAAGGCCAACAGCGGCGCCACCTGGACCAACGACATCAGCCACGGCGAACTGATTCGCAGCAACGCCGATCAGACCATGACCGTCGATCCCTGCAACCTGCGGCTGCTCTACCAGGGCCGTGCCCCCGACTCCGGTGGCGACTACGGCCGCCTGCCCTACCGGCCGGGTCTGCTGACCCTGCAGCGCTGAGGGCGTGACACCGGTCCGGCTCGGTTGGTCCTGACGTCCGCGGCAACGAGGTGGGCCGAACGACAGGGGGCGCACGGTCGGGACCGGGTGGAACTGGAGGGGCGGGCTCGGCTCGGCGCACGGCCGAGCCCGCCCCGGGCCACGGCGGCGGGGGAGGGGTCGACGTGCCCGGTGCCGGCCGACCGCCGTCGGCCGTTTTTCGATGTGGCGACCTCGTCCCGCCATCCGGTCGGGGTGAGTGGCGGGAGCCGTCGGGCGGGTCGCGGGCCGGGCTCGCTGACCTGCCAAGTCGTGGCGAATAGCCACTAATCGCCGCAGACGCCACTCGTCGGGCTGTCCGGACCCAAGGTATGAGAAGCGGCCGAGTCAGGCCAACCGTCACTCTTGCAATCAATATGAGATCTATGAATAGATCGACGCCTCCGGTCGGGTGAGCCTCGTCAGCCGATCGGGTGCCCGGGGCTACCTGAAAGGCAGCCCGTGCTCAGCTCCATGGAGGTACCACATGCGACTCTCCGGGTCTCCGCTGCACCGCGCCACCGCACTGTCGGTGGCTGGCGCGCTGGTCGTCGGCACGTTGACCAGCAGTCCCGCCCAGGCAGCGCCCGCTACGCCCGCTTCCCCCGACCAGGCCTCCGCGCTCGCCGCCGCACTCGGCGACCGCTCCGGCGGGGCGTACGCCGGGGCCGACGGCGCCATGGTCGTCACCGTGACCGACGACGCCGCTGCCCGCAAGGTCCGCGCGGCCGGCGCGACCCCGAAGCTCGTCGCCCGCGGTGCGGACGACCTCGCCCGCGCCACCACCACGCTGAACAGCGCCGCGCGGGTGCCAGGCACCGCGTGGTGGACCGATCCGGCGACCAACCAGGTCGTGGTCTCCGTCGACAGCACGGTGACCGGCGCGAAGCTGGAACGTGTCGAGGCCGTCGCGGAGCGGCTCGGCGGCACCGTCCGCATCCAGCGGGAGGCCGGCACGCTGAGCACCCGGGCCGCCGGCGGCGAGGCCATCTACGCCGAGGGTGGCGGTCGTTGCTCGCTGGGCTTCAACGTCCGCAGCGGGGACACCCACTACTTCCTCACCGCCGGGCACTGTACCGACATCACCGCCAACTGGTACGCCGACTCGGGGCAGGGCAACCTGCTCGGCACCGGCGGCACCGGCAGCTTCCCCGGCGACGACTACGGCATCGTGCAGCACACCAACCCGGCCGCCGCCGACGGCAGCGTGTACCTGTACGACGGCACGACCCGCGACATCACCGGCGCGGCCGACGCCTTCGTCGGGCAGTCGGTGCAGCGCTCCGGCAGCACCACCGGCCTGCACGGCGGTGCCGTCGAGGCGACCGACGCCACGGTGAACTACGCCGAGGGCAGCGTCAGCGGCCTGATCCGCACCACGGTCTGCGCCGAGCCGGGCGACAGCGGCGGCGCGCTCTTCAGCGGAAGTACCGCCCTGGGCCTGACCTCGGGTGGCAGCGGTAACTGTTCCTCCGGCGGGACCACCTACTTCCAGCCGGTCACCGAGGCGCTCAGCGTCTACGGAGTGGAGATCGTCTGAGCGACGGCACACCAGCGGGGCCGCCGGACACCGGCGGCCCCGCCCCCGTGTCCGCGCCCGTGCCGCCGATCCGGCTGACCGGTGCGCAACCCGGGGGCGTGGCTAGACCGGGAAGGTGCCGCGGCGCCACCGCCAGTGGCGGCCGGCCTTCAGGTGGTCGACGACCGCGCGCTGGAGGAGGGTGCGGCGCGGCAGTTGGTCGAGCGGCGTGGTCAGGGTGCGGAACACGAACCGCCGCACCTCGACGTCGGCGTCCAGCCCTTCCGGCTCCTCGTAGGGTTCCAGCTCGAACCTGCGCTGGAACCGGACGATGTTGGAGTCCGCGGGCAGGTACTCCCGCAGTTGCGGGTCGAGCAGCCACGAGCCGCACGAGAACGCCGTGTGGCGCTCGTCGGGAAAGTGCCGCGGGAGGAACGCGCGGGCCTCGTCGAGCGACGCCTCGACCGCCTCCGGGCTCATCGGCCCCGACTCGGGGATGTGCAGGTGGATGGTGGCGTCGCCGCGCTGGTGCTGCAGCCGGCCCAACTCGTAGATCCCGCCGCGCGCGTGCAGCGTCAGCCAGCTCTGCATGACCGGCCAGCCCTCGCCGTGCATCCGCCGGTCGATCGCGAGGTTGCGGCCCAGGTCCGCGAGGGTCGCCCACGACACGGCGTCGGCGATGCCGTGGTCGCGGTGGTACGCCGTGACGACGTCGACCAGGGCCAGGTACGCGTACACGTAGAGATGGCGCCAGGCGGGGCCCCGCCCGCGCGGCAGTGCCGGACCGGGCGGTAGCCAGCCGTGGCCCCCGAGATCGGCGCGGACCAGGGCGATCGAGCGGTCGAGCAGCCAGCGCAGCTCCGGAGTCCACAGCGGAGAGTCGGACCCGGGCCAGCCGGCAAGGATCTCCGCGGCGTCGTCCGGCCGCACCGCGAGCCGGTCGAGGATCGCGGGCGCGTCGGCCCTGGCGGGCAGCGGAACCGACGGCCGGTCGCCGGCGAGCCGGTGTACGCGGTCGACGTCCTCGACGGGTACGCCGAGCCGGGCGGCGGTGTCGGCCAGGTCCACGCGGAAACCCTACCGGCCGGTCGGCGTCTTCCCCTGCCCGTACCGCTCGGGCCGGGCGCCGCCGCCCGCAGCGTCGGGCCTTCCGGGGCCGGAGCTGTCACCGCACCGTGACAGCGATTGACCTTGTCATATATTTACGCATCCGTATACCGTGCCGTTGGTAAGTTCCGGACCCGGACGAAGGGCGGTCGCATGGCAGCCAGAGGGACGCCGGTGACGCATCGGGCGATCGATCATGGTCGTTTCCTGCTCGATGGTGCACTCGACCTCAGCGCACCGTTCACATCCGTGGCCGACGTGACGATCGGCGGCCGGCTGCACGAGTTCACGGCCGGCGCGATCGGGCTCGCGGACGACGTGGCCCGGACGCTCGGCGTCGAGACGTTCGACGAGGAACTCACCTACCAGGGCGGAACGCTGCTGACCGCGCGCATCCGGTCGTACGACCCGCAGATCCAGCTGGCCGAGGAGCGGCTCGTGGCGGTCTGGCGGGGGCGGCGGCACTGCTTCTTCACCGAGATGTACGGCGCGGCGACCACCGACCTGCTCGGGGCGTTGCGGGCACTGCGCATCGAGGAGCGCGACGACGGGCTGGCCCTGCGCCCGACCTCGAAGACCGCGGCCGAGTTCGCCGAACCCGCCACCGTGCTCAAGGAGGTTCCCGGGCTCGGTCTGCTGGAGATCGCACCGCTCACCAAGCAGCGTGCCGGGCAACTGCCCACCTGGCGTGGCCTGCAGACGCAGGCGGGCGAACTCTTCCGGGACGTGCTGCCCGACGGGCAGCCCTACTTCGTACTGGCTGCGGCGGACGCCTGGCTCAGTCTGGTGCCGTTCGCCGACACGGACATGGATCAGGTGCCCACCCTGGTCGGCCGGCTCCGCGTCCAGACCGCCCGGTAGGTCGGGATGTCCGGACTGCTGGCCGGTGTCGCCACGTACACCGTCCTGTTCACCCTGCTCGTCAGCACCACCGAGCACCTGTCACGGCCGGCGGCGCTCGCCGGGGCCCTGGCCGCGCACCGGGTGCTTCCGGCTCCGGTCGCGGTCGCCGCCATCGCCATCGCCGGCGAGGGCCTGCTCGCCGGCGCCGGGATCGTGGCGCTGCTCCACCCCGCCGGCGAGGGCCTGCTCGCCGCCGTCCTCGGCGGCAGCGTCGCGCTACTCGCCCTGTACGCCGGCTACGGCCTGTACGTGAGGTCGACCGGGCGCGCCGGGTCGTGCGGATGCTCCCGGATCGAACTGCCGATGACCGGCTGGGTGGTGGCGCGGGCGGCGGTCCTCGCCGGGCTGGCACTGGTCGCGCTGCTCCTGTCCGGCTCGATCGTCCCGGTGGATCGCGCCGACGCCGCACTGGCCGTCGTGCTGCTGGCCTCCGCCACGTTCACCGCGCTGCTGTGGCACCTGCCCGCCGCGATGTACGAGCCGGCGACGGCGACAGCCCGGCGGCCCACGACCCGCCGCTCCATCGGCACGACAGAGGGGGGCCTGCCCGGATGAGCTTCCAGACCAGCGCACTGATCCTGAGCTGGATCGCGATACTCCTGCTGGCGTTCACGGTCTCGGGCCTGGTACGTCAGGTGCACGCGCTGTCGAGCGGGGCGGTCCAGCGTCGTCCCGAGTCGGTCGGTCTGCGGCCGGGCGCACCAGCCCCCGAATTCGCCCGGCTGGCGCCGGCGGCACCGGCGGTTCCGCTGGTGCTGCTCTTCCTGGAACCCGACTGCGGGACGTGCACCGAGGTGCTGGCCGAGGCGAGCGACCACGTCCGCCCCGGCCTGGAGTTCCGGGTCCTCTACCGGGAGGACCCTCCGGCGCGGGCGGCGGAGCTGCCGATCACCGTGCTCGGTGGACAGGCGGAATTGTTCGAACGCTACGACGCCCTCGCCACCCCGTTCGCCACCGTCGTCGACCGGGCCGGGCGGGTGCTCCGGGCCGAGCCGCTCGGCTCCCGCGCGGCACTGCACCGCCTGCTCGACGAAGTCGACAGCCCACCCGGCGGCCCCGCACCGGCGGTCGCCACGAATCAGGGAGATCGGGCATGACCGGTATCGACACCGTCCCCTGGCTGCGCGGAGACGACCCGGGGACCGGGCCCGCCGTCCGGCGGGTCCCGGTGCAGCCGGGCGGCCGAAGGCGCGCCGGGTGGGAACTGTCGCGGCGCACCCTGCTCCGGGCGGGCACCGCGGTGGGGATGGCCGCGCTCAGTGTGTTCCCGGCGGCCCGCCGCGCGTACGCCGACGGCTACACCATCTATGCCGGGTGCCCGACGTACGCCAGCGACCACAACTGCTCACCGGGGTGCGGCCCGAGCACGATCTTCGCCGATTCCTGCAACACCAGCGGGACGTACGCCGGATTCCACAAGAACGACGGCGTCACCTGGATCCTGCGGCCGAACCAGTGCTACGGCGGCACCTACGACGGCTGGCTGTGGGCCTACAACGGGGCGTGCGGCGCCTGCGCCTGCTCGGTCGAACGCCGGTGCCACGACGGGTACAAGAAGACCAGCTCCGGCTGGGTGAAGTCGATCTGCCGTTGGAACACCAAGTGCGGATGCCTGGGCACGGCCAGCTGGCCCACCACCCGGCGGAGCAACACCGGGGTGAACGTCTACACCGTGCAGCACCTGCTGACCGTCCGTGGGCACGCGACCGAGATCGACGGGATCTTCGGTGCCGACACCGAGGCGAAGGTGAAGAGCTTCCAGGCGGCGGCCGGCCTTGGCGCCACCGGTGTCGTCAACGCGACCACCTGGCCGGCGCTCGTGACCACGGTCCGCTCCGGGAACAGCGGCCACGCCGTCAGCGCCGCGCAGCGCCAGCTGAACAGGCGCGGCTACGCGCTGGTGGTCGACGGGGCCTTCGGCCCGGCGACGGACAGCGCGGCGCGCGACTTCCAGCGGCAGAACGGGCTGACGGTCGACGGGGTGATCGGGGTCAACTCCTGGCGGACGCTGACCGGCGCCGCCGTGTGACCCGGACACTGCCGGGGCACGCCCGGGCGGCGCTGCGCCGGGCCGGCGACCCCCTCGTACCCCTCGTGCTGCTCGCCGCCGGTGCCTTCGCCGCCGCCGCGTACGGACACGTGCTCACCTGGGCGATGATCGGAGGGCTCGCGGGTTACACGCTCTCCGGCTCCGTTTGAACGCACAACAGCGCGCACGCGCTGGCCTCGCCCGGGTGGCGGGATCGAGATCGGCAGGGCGTCGTCCTCAGCCTGTTCGTCGTAGGGTTGATCGCCGGTGGTCTGCTCAGCGGGTCGGTGCTGGGGTTGCTCTCCGGCCTGTCCGCGCCCCTGCCCGTCCCGTGGCGGCACGCGGGCATCGTGGCGGTGGCGGTGCTGGGGCTGCTCCGCGAGGTGGGCCTGGTGTCGATCCGGCTGCCGCAGAACGCCCGGCAGGTGCCGCAGGACGTGCTTCAGCGCAGCCTGCGGCGTGGGGCGCTGCAGTTCGGCTTCGAGATGGGCACCGGAGTCCGCACCTACGTCTCGGCGAGTGCTCCGTACGTGCTGGCGGTCGCCCTGCTCCTCGGCGGTCAGCGCCTGCACGTCGCGATGCTCGCCGGGATCGGGTTCGGGGTCGGACGCGCGATGACCCCGCTGGCCCGCCGCGCCGCCGGCACCGGCGACAGGTGGGACGCCGACCTGCGGGTACGGATCCGCACGATCACCGTCACGGCGGGCGTCGTGCTCGTGGTCGCCCTCGGCCTCCTGGCCGTGCGGCAGTTCTGAACGCGGCGCGCCGCTGCGACGCCCTCCACCGCACGTGTCGTGCGTGCCGAGGCCCCGACTCGGGCGTCGCCCCGACACTGCGGGGTGGCGTACCCGGTGGGGATCAACGGCCCGCTCGACCCTCGGCGGCCACGTTCCGGACAGATGCCTGCCGGAGTCGGTGGCTGCGGCAACCCGGGGACCGGACGGAGTCTTGCGCGGCGAGTCCGGTCCCGCCGGCAGCCGTAGCGGCGCCGACTCCGTCTGGCCGAGCCGCCAGACCACGTCCGCGAAGCGGGATGGCGACCTTCACCCCACGGTGCCCGGCCTCGGCCGCCAGCGACTCGGCCGGCAGCCCCGAGGCCAACGGGCGCTTCATCCGGGTCCGCAGCGGGCCGCTCGCGCGCCCGCTGCGGAGCACGACGGGCTCGTCACACCCGGCGCAGGCTTCCGCAGCCCGCCGCTGACGCGCAGGAACGCGGTGCCCTGGCCGATCCCGACCAGCACGTTGATGACCACGAGTGCGGTCCAGAGCCCGATGATGCCCGTGACGGAGGCGACCGGCAGGGCGATCACGGCGAGCACGCCGTAGAGGACAGAGAACACGAGGAAGCTCGGCACGGTGCGCTTGAGGCCGGTGAGGCCGAAGCCGAGGACGGCCTGGAGGCCGTCGCCGAGGATGGCCAGGGCCACGACCGGCATCAGTCCGACCATCACCTCGCGGACGTCGGGATCCACGGTGAACAGCGGGAGAAACACGGGACGCAGGACGACCAGCAGTGCGCACAGCGTCCCGACCACGGTGGCGGCGACCAGCAGCCCGGCCCGCACGCTGCGGCGGACCCCCGGGATGTCGGCGGTCGCGGCCCGGCTGCTGACGAGCGGGATGCCCGCCTGACCGACCGCGACGGCAGCGGCGAAGGTCAGACCGACCAACGCCGTGGCGATGCTGTGCGCGGCGGCGGCGGTCGTGCTGATCCGGGCGGCGGCGAACGCGAGCACGCCGAGGACGCCGAACTTGACCAGTACGGTGCCGGCCATCGGGATGCCGACCTTGGCCAACTCGAGCACCCGGTCGGGGTGCAGCCTGGCTATGGCGAGGCCCGACAACGGGGTGTCGAGCCTGGCGCGCAGGCCGAGCATGGTCATCACACAGGTGGCCAGGTTCGCCACCAGCGTGGCCACGCCCGAACCCACCAGTCCGAGAGCCGGCAGCGGCCCGATTCCGTTGACCAGCAGCAACGACAGCACGGCCGTGCACGCGGCCGCGACCAGACCGGCCCGCATCACGATCCTGCTGTGTCCCAGGCCGACGAGGCTCGAGGAGGCCATCGCGGCGATCGAGCCCAGCAGCACGGACCCGGCCATCAGCAGCGGGAAGTGGCCCAACTCGGCGATCGTCTCGTCCGGTACGCCACTGGAACGCGCCAGCAGGCCCGCCCCGGACACGGCGGCCGCGCCGAGCAGGCCGATCGTGACGGCGAGCCAGGTGCCGTCACGGACCACCTTGATCACGCCGTCACGGTCGTGGGCCGACGCCGACACGAACGGCATGACGCCGCGTACCGCTCCGGTGACCGCGGCGGTCGCCGGGAAGTAGACGGCGCCGGTCAGCGCGAACGCCGCGAGGGCCACCGTGCCGAACCGGCCCAGTGCGGCCGTGTTCACCAGCGCGCTGACGGACGCCGCGATCATCGAAAGGTACAGCGGCGCGGCCAATGCGGCGATCTTTCTCGCGTCGCCGCGCTGGTTCGCCGGTTCCTGCCCGGTCACGGAGTCCTCCGACCTTCTGCTGTCGTCGCTGATCGATCGAGTACGTCATGCAGGAGCCGGCGCACACCGGATCCTGGGGATGCTCGAACCTGTGGCGCGTCGGTCACGACCCGGCGACGTGTCCGGCGATGATGGGCGGAGGTGCCCCCCGCGCCACAGCGTGGAGAGCCGGACACCGATAGGCGGCTCACCAGGCCCGGGTACGGGATCCAGGAAGACCCGGACGGCGATGTCGAGAATCCGCGACCGGCTCCGTCCCCGCAGTGAACGCGACCAGAATGGGTTCGCGCCAGCGCCGAGAGGAAACACGATGGCAAAATACCTGCTGCTCAAGCACTACAGGGGTGCCCCGGCCGCGGTCAACGACGTACCCATGGAGCAGTGGACGCCGGAGGAGATCTCGGCGCACATGCAGTACATGCAGGACTTCGCGACCCGGCTCGAGGGGACCGGCGAGTTCGTCGACGGTCAGGCGCTCGCCCCCGAGGGGACGTTCGTCCGGTACGACGGTGAGGGGCGCCCGCCGGTCACCGACGGCCCGTTCGCCGAGACCAAGGACCTCATCGCCGGCTGGATGGTGATCGACGTCGACAGCTACGAGCGCGCCGTCGAGCTGGCCGGGGAGCTGTCGGCCGCCCCCGGGGCGGGCGGGAAGCCGATCCACGAGTGGTTGGAGCTGCGCCCGTTCCTGACCGCGCCGCCCACCATCACCGAGTGACCTGATGGAAGAGGCCCTGCTCCGGAGCCTCACCCCCAGCGTGCTCGGGGTCCTCGTCCGCCGCGGAGCCGACTTCGCGGCGGCCGAGGACGCCGTACAGGACGCGCTGGTCGAGGCGGTCCGCACCTGGCCGGCCGACCCGCCGCGGGATCCCAAGGGCTGGCTGGTCACCGTGGCCTGGCGGCGGTTCCTCGACGCGACCCGGGCGGACGTCGCCCGCCGTCGGCGTGAGGCCCTGGTCGACGAGGAACCGGCGCCCGGGCCCGCGCCCACGGTGGACGACACGCTCCAGCTCTACTTCCTGTGCGCCCACCCGTCCCTGACGCCGTCGTCCGCGGTCGCGCTGACGCTGCGTGCCGTCGGCGGGCTGACCACCCGCCAGATCGCCCAGGCCTACCTGGTGCCCGAGGCGACCATGGCGCAACGCATCAGCCGGGCCAAGCGCACCGTCTCCGGCGTGCGGTTCAACCGGCCCGGTGACGTCGCGACCGTACTGCGCGTCCTCTACCTGGTCTTCAACGAGGGCTACTCCGGCGATGTCGACCTCGCCGCCGAGGCCATCCGGCTCACCCGGCAGCTCGCGGCCGTGATCGACCACCCCGAGGTGGCGGGGCTGCTCGCCCTCATGCTGCTGCACCACGCCCGGCGCGCTGCCCGGACCGCGCCCGACGGCAGTCTGGTGCCGCTCGCCGAGCAGGACCGTGGCCGGTGGGACACCACGTCGATCACCGAGGGCGTCGAGATGCTCCAGGCGGCCCTCGCCCGCGACCGGCTGGGCGAGTTCCAGGCCCAGGCCGCCATCGCGGCACTGCACGCCGACGCGCCCACCGCCGGGGAGACCGACTGGGTGCAGATCGTCGAATGGTACGACGAGCTCGCGCGCCTGACCGGCAGCCCGGTCGTCCGGCTCAACCGCGCGGTGGCAGTCGGCGAGGCCGACGGACCGCGCGCCGGCCTGGCGGCACTCGCGGCGCTGGACGACTCGCTGCCCCGCCACGCGGCGGCGGCGGCGTACCTGCACGAGCGCGACGGCGACCTGGCGACGGCGGCACGGTTGTACGCCGAGGCGGCCCAGAAGGCGCCCAACCTCGCCGAACGCGACCATCTGACGCGCCAGGCCGCCCGGCTCAACGCCCGCCGCTGTCCCTGAGGGGGCGGGGCGTGACCCCCGAGCGGTCCAGGACCGCACCGAATCCTTCACCGCCCTCCTCGTACGACAGGGGCTGCCCCCGGATGGAGGCCAGGGCGCTGGCCTGCCTGTCCGTCACCGACTCCGGCGCGGCCGGCGGCTACCGGCAACGCGGGGACCGGCCCGCCTCGGGGGCGGAGGTGTCTCACGGGGCGCCACCTGGCGGGCGGTCACCGCCGACCCGAGCTGCGGTTCGGTCTGGTCGGTCGAGACGAGCGCCTCTCGCCGGTCTCGACCGCACCTTGCCGGCCAGGAGAGCGGGGGAGCGGTAAGGGCACGGTCGGCTTCCTCTGGCCCCTGAAACCAATGTCCTAGGACGCTTTAGAGGGTGTGTGCGTCAGTATTCCCGGCCAGCCCGCGCAGGGAGGCGGGGGAGACGGTGACCGTGAGCAGCCGAGGGCCCCGTGCCCGGGCCGCGCCGCTGCCCGACCGGGGTCTGGTCGAAGTCGGGCACCGCCACTCGTTGATGGCCGCCGACCGGAGGTGCCCTAGCATTGCCGGCGTGGCGACGCGGCTCGTTCAGATCAACATGAAAGCTCGGGACGACTCCGCGCTGGGCGGTTTCTGGGCGGAGGTGCTCGGCTGGGGGGTCTCCAGCGAGGGACCCGGCGTGACCAACCTCGAACCCGAGGGCTTCGTCTACCCCGACCCCGTCGCGGTCTGCCTCGACCTCGTCGTCTCCCCGGAACCCAAGACGGTGAAGAACCGCGTGCACGTCGACCTCGCCACGACCTCGGCGGCCCATCAGGCGGAGGTGGTCGCGCGTCTCAAGGATCTCGGCGCGACACCCGCCGACGTGGGCCAGGGCGACGTGCCGTGGACGGTCATGGCCGACCCGGAGGGCAACGAGTTCTGCGTGCTGGACCCCCGACCGCTCTACCGGGACACCGGACCGATCGCCGCGGTGGTGGTCGACTGCGCGGATCCGCGAGCCATGGCCCGCTTCTGGGGCGAGGCCATGGACTGGGACCTGCACGAGGTGACCGACCACAAGGCGGTACTACGCTCCGCCAGGGGCGTCGGCCCATATCTGCGGTTCATTCGCACACCCGAGGTCAAGACCGTGTGGAATCGCGTCCATCTCGACGTCCGCCCGTACCCGGGTGACGACCTGGCGACCGAGGCGGCCAGACTGCGGACCCTCGGCGCCACCGCCGTCGACCTGGACGACGACGTCCCGTGGACCGTCCTCGCCGACCCGGAAGGCAACGAGTTCTGCCTGCTCACCCCAGCCTGACCCGAACCTCGTCTGCCGCTCACCGCGGCTACCAGCCCGGACCTTGCGACGCGCCCTGATACTCCAGCGCCACCTGCTCTTGACGCGGCAGTCCCAAGACTCATGCGGCGCCACCTGGCGGTGAACAGGCGCGGATTGGACGTCGGCTGTGGTTTCTCGCTGGGGTCCGTGGCAGTCAGAGCGGCGATCTCGTGCACGGGAGGATCACCGGCCAGGATCAGACGGAACTCGACGGCCATGTCTGCCCCTCCTCAATCCTGCCGGATGATCTGTCGGATCGTACCGTCGGGTCTCACCACAACCAGTTCCTTCAGCCCGTCGATGGGCCAGTCGTCGAACTGGCGCCGTAGAGCCGTCATGTCACCTTTCCAGTCTTTGAGGTTCACGATCACGCGCTGGGTCTGCTCGTCATCGACCTTCTCCCGGACCTGGCTCCAGATGTTGCGCACCGACGTGCGAGCCGCCGGCGAGTAGCAGTCGAAGACGTAACCTTCGAGGGCCCCGATCAGTTTCCCGACGATCCCAACTGCCGAGCCTGTTGGTCGCCGCTTCGACAGCCCGCTGGGCGGTGCCGCTGCGCTGTACGAGGAGCACCAACACTTGCTTGATGCTGTCGAGGGACTACAGGAGCGGGCCCGGTTGCCCACCGTGCAGGGCCGCGCTGACGAGTTGTCGTGCGTTGTCGATCTGCGTGATTGTCGCGGTGGTGATCTCGCGGGCGCTGGCGATGCCCTGCTGGACCGGCGTCAGCCCGGCGATGGTCTTCTGCGGGGTCGCCTGCCGCGGCACGCTCGCGGCGGCCTTGACGGCCTCACCGACTCGTACGCCCTCATCGACCTGTGCGGACGGCCGAGGAACACTTGCACAACGTCGACGTGCCGGTGATCGCCGGCGCCTGCCGGGGCCTGCTCCGTCAGGCCGGCGCATCGCTCGGGCAACGGCGCTCCGGTCACGACCGCATCCCGGCCCGGCTGCGCGCCGTCGGGGTGACCGCCCGGGAGCACGAGGTGCTCGTGCTGCTCGCGAAGGGCCACGACAACCAGGACCTGGCCTCGCTGTTGCACCTCTCGCCCCGTACGGTCGAGAAGCACGTCGCCAGTCTGCTGCTCAAAGACCGGGCACGCGAACCGCAGGGCGCTGCGCGACAGCGTGGACGAGCTGCTGCGGTCCGACAGCCGATCCGGAAGCCGTCGGTGAGCGACCTCGAACCCACGGTCGGGCGGCCGGGGGCCGCGTCGGAGGTGTGCGGGTTCAACCCGGGAAAAACTTGATCCGTTCCAAAATACTGGACTATGTTCATCACGTGACGCCCGACTTCGAGACCCAGCTGCGGGCGGTCTCGTTGCGCGTGACGCGGCCCCGGTTGGCGGTGCTCAGAGCGCTGCGCGACCATCCGCACGTCGACACCGACACCGTGATCGCCCTGGTGCGGGCGGAGCAGCCCACGGTCTCCCACCAGGCGGTGTACGACGTGCTGCGGGCGCTCACCGACGCCGGTCTGGTGCGGCGCATCCAGCCCGCCGGGGCGACCGCCCGCTACGAGTCCCGGGTGGGCGACAACCACCACCATGTCGTGTGCCGCTCCTGCGGCGCGATCGCCGACGTCGAGTGCGCCGTCGGCCATGCCCCCTGTCTCACCGCCTCCGACGACCGCGGCTTCGCGGTCGACGAGGCGGAGGTCGTCTACTGGGGCACCTGCCCCGACTGCGCGACCGAACGCACCGTTCAGTGATCCGCCAGTTCGGAAGGAAGCACATGAGCGACACCCAGGACAACGGCCCCGTCAGCGCGCAGGGCGTGGACAAGAAGGAGGCGGCCGGTTGCCCGGTCGCGCACGACTCCGTGACCGCGCACGGCAGCGAGAGTGAGAACCCGGCGATCGACTCGCCGACGCCGAAGACCGGAGGCCGTCCGCGTACCAACCGGGACTGGTGGCCCAACCAGCTCGACCTGTCGGTGCTGCACGCCCACTCGTCCAAGGGCAACCCGCTGGGGGCGGACTTCAGCTACGCCAGGGAGCTCGCCAAGCTCGACGTCGAGGCCCTCAAGCGGGACATCGTCGAGGTCCTCACCACCTCGCAGGACTGGTGGCCGGCCGACTTCGGCCACTACGGCGGCCTCATGATCCGGATGAGCTGGCACGCCGCGGGCACCTACCGCATCGAGGACGGCCGCGGCGGCGCCGGCGACGGCGGGCAGCGGTTCGCCCCGCTCAACAGCTGGCCCGACAACGCCAACCTCGACAAGGCCCGCCGGCTGCTGTGGCCGGTCAAGCAGAAGTACGGCCAGAAGATCTCGTGGGCCGACCTGCTCGTGCTCGCCGGCAACGTCGCCCTGGAGTCGATGGGCTTCAAGACCTTCGGCTTCGCCTTCGGCCGGGAGGACGTCTGGGAGCCCGAGGAGATCTTCTGGGGTCCGGAGGACACCTGGCTCGGCGACGAGCGCTACGCCTCCGAGAAGGAGATGGCGACCGGCGTCGGGGCGACCGAGATGGGTCTCATCTACGTCAACCCGGAGGGCCCCCGCGGCAACGCGGACCCGGCCGCGGCGGCGCACTTCATCCGCGAGACCTTCGCCCGGATGGCGATGAACGACGAGGAGACCGTCGCCCTCATCGCCGGCGGCCACACCTTCGGCAAGACCCACGGCGCCGGCGTCGCCGACGACCACGTGGGCCCCGAGCCCGAGGCCGCCCCGCTGGAGGCGCAGGGCCTCGGCTGGCTGAGCACCTACGGCAGCGGCAAGGGCGGGGACACGATCACCAGCGGTCTCGAGGTGACGTGGACCGACGTGCCGACGCAGTGGAGCAACCGCTTCTTCGAGATCCTCTTCGGCTACGAGTGGGAGCTCACCACGAGCCCCGGCGGCGCGAAGCAGTGGGTCGCCAAGGACGCCGAGGCGATCATCCCGGACGCCCACGACCCTTCGAAGAAGCACAAGCCGACGATGCTCACCACCGACCTGTCGCTGCGCGTCGACCCGGCGTACGAGAAGATCTCGCGCCGCTTCCTGGAGCACCCCGACGAGTTCGCGCTGGCGTTCGCCAAGGCCTGGTACAAGCTGCTGCACCGCGACATGGGCCCGGTCAGCCGCTTCCTCGGGCCGTGGGTCCCCGAGCCCCAGCTGTGGCAGGACCCGGTGCCGGCCGTCGACCACGAGCTCGTGGGTGACGCCGACGTCGCCGCCCTCAAGGCGAAGGTCCTCCAGGCCGGCCTCACGACCGCCCAGCTGGTCTCCACCGCCTGGGCCTCGGCCGCCAGCTACCGGTCCACCGACAAGCGCGGCGGCGCCAACGGCGCGCGGATCCGTCTCGAGCCGCAGCGCAACTGGGAGGTCAACGAGCCCGAGCAGCTCGCGACGGTCCTGGAGGCCCTGGAGGGCATCCGGCGGGAGTTCAACTCCGCCGGCGGGGCGAAGATCTCGCTCGCGGATTTGATCGTGCTGGCCGGCTCGGCCGCCGTCGAGAAGGCGGCGCGCGACGCCGGCGTCGAGGTGACCGTGCCGTTCCACCCCGGCCGCACCGACGCCACCCAGGAGCAGACCGACGTCGAGTCCTTCCGGGTCCTCGAGCCGCGCGCCGACGGGTTCCGCAACTACCTACGTCCCGGCGAGAAGACCCAGCCGGAGGTGCTGCTCCTCGACCGCGCCTACATGCTCAACCTGACCGCGCCCGAGATGACCGTCCTCGTCGGCGGCCTGCGCTCCCTCGAGGCGAACGTCGGCGGTGCGCGGCACGGCGTCCTCACCGACCGGCCCGGCGTGCTCACCAACGACTTCTTCACCAACCTGCTCTCCCCGGGCACCCGGTGGAAGGCGTCGGAGTCCGACGAGCACGTGTACGAGATCCGGGACCTGGCCACCGACGAGGTGAAGTGGACCGCCACCGCGGTCGACCTCATCTTCGGCTCCAACTCCCAGCTGCGGGCCCTCGCCGAGGTCTACGCCAGTCAGGACGCGCGCGAGAAGTTCGTCGCCGACTTCGTCTCGGCCTGGACCAAGGTCATGGAACTCGACCGGTTCGACCTCGCCTGACGCGACTCCGGACGAGCCCCGGTCGATCGCTGGTCGGTCGACCGGGGGCTCGTCCGCCCGTGCGGCGGATTCGCTCACCGGTCCGGTGGCTCCTAGCATCACGGGGTGCGTGTGAAGTCGCTTGCTGCCCTGCTCGTCCTGACTGTCGCCGGGGCGGGCCTGCCCGCCTGCGGAGACTCCGCCCCCGACGGCGACCCACCGCCGGCCCCGGTCGCCGCGTCGACGTCGGCCGGCGGGGTCGGGACGCCCGGCCGCGGGGCCCCGGCGGCCCGTTCCGGCCTCGGCGGGCCCGGGGCGAGTGCCAGCCCGAAGCCCTCGACGAAGGCCGGGGTGCCGAAGGCCGGCAACCCGAACGGCGGCGCGGACGTGCCGGCCGAGGCGCGCGCCGTCGACACGTTGAAGCCGACCCGGACGATCGGCAGCGGTACCGCTGCCAGCTGCACCTCGGCCGCGGTGGTCAAGGCGGTCGCGGCCGGCGGCGTCATCACGTTCGACTGCGGGTCGGAACCGGTGACGATCAAGATGACGGCGACGGCCAAGGTCCGCAACGCCAACGGGCCCAGGGTCGTGCTGGACGGCGGCGGCAAGGTCACCCTCAGCGGTGCGGGACGGCGGCGGATCCTCTACATGAACACCTGCGACGGCGCGCAGGGCTGGACCACCTCGCACTGCCAGAACCAGGACCACCCGCAGCTCACCGTGCAGAACCTGACCTTCGCCGACGGCAACTCCACCGGCGAGCGGGCCGAGGGTGGCGGCGGCGGGGCCATCTTCGTCCGGGGCGGCCGGTTCAAGGTGGTCAACTCGCGCTTCGTCCGCAACCGCTGCGACCGGACCGGCCCCGACCTGGGCGGCGCGGCCATCCGGGTACTCAGCCAGTACGAGAACAAGCCGGTGTACGTCGTGGGCAGCACGTTCGACGGCGGCGTCTGCGCCAACGGCGGCGCGTTGAGCAGCATCGGCGTCAGCTGGGTGGTGCTCAACAGCGTGCTGCGCGACAACCGGGCGGTCGGCACCGGGGCCAACCCGGCCAGGGCCGGCACGCCGGGCGGCGGCAGCGGCGGGGCGATCTACTGCGACGGCAACCAGTTCACCGTCCGGATCGCCGGCACGATCGTCGAGGGCAACAGGGCGAACGAGGGCGGCGGGGCCGTCTTCTTCGTCAGCAACGACCGCACCGGCACCATGCGGATCGAGGACTCCACCCTGCGCCGCAACCCGAGCGACGGCTTCGAGACGCGCGGCTACCCCGGCATCTTCTTCCTCGGCGCCCGCAACCCCACGGTGACCGGCTCGAAACCGAGCTGATCCCACCGCCGCGGGCGATGAGGACGGGCCTGCCGGAGCCCCGGTCCTAGGATCGGGTCATGCGAAGGACCGACCGCGCCAGCCGGGTGATCGCGGCACCACCGGCGACCGTCTACGGCGCCCTGCTCGACCGGGAGTCGCTCGAGGCATGGCTGCCGCCGGACGGCATGCGCGGGCGGGTCGAGCGGTGGGATCCGCGCCCCGGTGGCGGGTTCCGGATGGTCCTGACCTACCTCGACGCCGCCGACAGCCCCGGCAAGACGTCGGATGCGACGGATGTCGTCGACGTCGGGTTCGCCGCCCTGGTGCCACCCGAGCGCGTGGTGCAGCGGGCGGTGTTCGAGGCCGACGACCCCTCGTACGCCGGCACCATGACGATGACCTGGCACCTCGCCGCCACCGGCGCGGGAACCGAGGTGACCGTCACCGCCACGGACGTGCCACCCGGCATCGGCCAGGCGGACCACGAGGCCGGCATCGCCTCCTCGCTGGCCAACCTGGCGGCGTACGTCGAAGCGGCCGGCTGACGCGGATCGGCCCCGGCCCGGCCGCCGGCGAGATCCTGACCCGGCCGGTCATCGACCTGAGCCGAGGCGCCCGACGGTGGGTGACCGGACCCGGGAGCCTCCCGATGCCGCCGGACGGGAACAGCAGCCGTGGTCTACGGGGCGGGGGCCGGCTCGATGGTGAGCAGCGCGGCGAGCCGGCGCAGGATGGCCGGGCGGGCGCGGTAGTAGACCCAGGTCCCGCGCCGTTCGGCGTCCACCAGGCCCGCCTCGCGCAGCGTCTTCAGGTGGTGCGAGATCGTCGGCCCGGTGAGGTCGAAGGCGGGGGTGAGGTCGCAGACGCACGCCTCGCCGCCCTCCGCCGAGGCGATCATCGACATCAGCTGCAACCGCACCGGATCCCCGAGCGCCTTGAACGCGGGAGCGAGCGCCGCGGCCGTCTCGGCCGGCACGCGGCGCTGCGCGAGGGAAGGGCAGCAGGCCACGTCGGCGGTGAGATCCAGGAGGGCGAGCGGCGCCGCTTGCTTCGACATTCCTCTAGGTTGACATCCTTCTAATCAACGTGCAACCGTCTGCTTAGACGAACGTCTAGGTAGGGTTCGTGAGAGGGGGACGTCATGGTGGGCGAGGATCGATGGCCGACGGCGGGTCGGGCGAGGGTCGGTGGGCCCGGTGACGACCCGGCCGTCGCCGCTTGCGGTCCGCGCGGAGCCTGCTGATGGCCGACACCACCGTCCGCCCGATGCGTCCGTACGACGCCGAGCGGGTGCTGGCGATCTACCAGGCCGGCCTGGACGACGGTGAGGCCAGCTTCGAGACGAGCGCGCCGACCTGGGCCGCCTTCGACGCGGCCAGGCTGCCCGAGCACCGCTTCGTGGCCGTCGACGACGGCGGCACCGTGGTCGGCTGGGTCGCCGTCTCGCCGACCTCGACCCGCGCCGTCTACGCCGGCGTGGTGGAGCACTCCGTCTACGTCGACCCCGGCGCGCGGGGGCGTGGCGTGGCCCGGCTCCTGCTGGACACGCTCGTCGCGTCCACGGAGGCGGCCGGCATCTGGACCATCCAGTCCGGTGTCTTCCCGGAGAACACCGCCAGCCTCGGCCTGCACCGGCGGGCCGGCTTCCGCGTCGTCGGCGTCCGCGAGCGGGTGGGTCGCCACCGGGGCCGGTGGCGCGACGTCGTCCTGCTCGAGCGGCGCAGTCCCGTCATCACCTGACCGGTCCCGCCCCGGTGACGGGGCCGCCCTCAGCCCTTTTGATTCGACAAGTGTCTACACAGTGGGAGTTGCCTGATGAAGAACCTGAGCGACCTGCCCGTCGTGGTGATCGGCGCCGGACCGGTGGGCCTGGCCGCCGCCGCGCACCTGCACGAGCGCGGCATCGCCTTCACCGTCCTGGAGGCCGGCGACACCCCGGGCTCGGCGGTACGGCAGTGGGGCCACGTGCGCGTGTTCTCCCCGTGGCGGTACAACGTCGACCCCGCCGCCCGCCGACTCCTGGACGACGCCGGCTGGGTCGCCCCCGACCCGGAGGCCCTGCCCACCGGCGCCGAACTGGTCAGCGACTACCTCCAGCCCCTGGCGGACCTGCCGGGCCTCAAGCCGCACCTGCGCCACGGCGCCCGGGTCAAGGCAATCAGCCGCCGCGGCCTGGACCGGCTGCGCACCGCCGGCCGCGAGCGGACGCCATTCCTGATCCGCCTCGCCGACGGCGAGGAGCTCCTCGCGCGTGCGGTCATCGACGCCTCCGGCACCTGGTCCACCCCGAACGTCCTCGGCGCCTGCGGCCTGCCCGCCCGTGGTGAGGCCGACGTCGCCGCCTTCCTGGAGCACGCGTTGCCGGACGTCCTCGGCGCGGACCGGACCCGGTTCGCCGGCCGGCACACCCTCGTCGTGGGCGCCGGTCACTCCGCCGCGAACACGCTGCTGTCCCTGGCGGAGCTGGCGGGCGCCGAGCCCGGCACCACGGTCACCTGGGCGATCCGCTCGGCCAGCCCCACCCGCAACTACGGCGGCGGGGCCGCCGACGCCCTCCCGGCGCGCGGCGCCCTCGGCTCCCGGCTGCGCGGGCACGTCGACGCCGGCCGGATCCGGCTGCTCACCGGCTTCTCCGTGCACGCGCTCGCCCCGACCGGGGGTCGCGTCGCGGTGGTCGTCCGGCACGCCGACGGCGGCGAGGAGTCGATCACGGTCGACCGGATCGTCGCGGCGACCGGCTTCCGGCCCGACCACTCGATCGCCGCCGAGCTGCGACTGGACCTGGACCCGGTGATGGGCGCCACCCGGGCCCTGGCCCCGCTGATCGACCCGAACGAGCACTCCTGCGGCACCGTGCCCCCGCACGGGGTCGACGAGCTGTCCCACCCGGAGACCGGCTACTACGCCGTCGGCATGAAGAGCTACGGTCGGGCGCCGACGTTCCTCATGGCCACCGGCTACGAGCAGGTCCGCTCCGTCGTCGCCGCCCTCGCCGGGGACTGGGAGGCCGCCCGCGACGTCCAGCTCGAGCTGCCCGAGACCGGGGTGTGCAACGGCAACCCCACCGAGCCCGTCGACGGCGACGGCTGCTGCGGTCCCGCTCCCGCCGGCGCCGAGCCGGCCGGTCGTGGTCTCGCCACCGGCCTCTCCGGGGGCCTGCTGTCCACGCCGCTGCACCTGACGACTCTCGATGCCTCGCCCGCCGGCGGTCAGACCGGTGGCTGCTGCGCCGGCTGACGCCCGACACCACTCCCGCGCGGTCGGGTTGGTGACCGCGCGCTTGCCGTACGTGACCGGATGACCGAGGGTCGAACCCTGCTCACATCCGCCGCACGTGCGTCCGAGGAGTCCCATGCAGCCGTTCGACCTGACCAGTGGCGACCAGATCCTCCACCAGCCCGCGCTGGCGAACAACGTCAGCGGGATGAACCTGTCCGTACGGACCGATCTCGGCACCCGCGTGGAGGCGTGGCGGGCGGGGCCCACCGTCACCGGTGACCAGAGGTTCTTCTGCCACGGCTACTCGCTGGGCACCTTCGGCGCGCACAGGTACACCGTGTGGGGCGGCTTCCTGCCGCAGGTGCTGGCCGACGAGTACCAGGCCCTCGGGCGGATCGACAACGCGCGCCACGTCGCGGCCAAGGACGTGCTGGTCTGGTGGCTGGGAGGCACGGACGCGTACCACTCGGCGGTGGTGGAGCAGCCGGCGTTCCTGCCCACCGGCGCCCTGGACCAGGCGCACACGACGGTCAGCTCGAAGACCGGCACCGGTCCGCTGTGGATCGGTGTGCTGGCCCAGGACGTGAGGCAGCAGTACCGCGCCGCGGCGTACATCGAGGTGTATCGCCGCAACCAGTGAGGCGCGGCGCGGGGGCGGTCGAACCTCCGGCCGTCCCGCGCCGCTTCCCCGCACCCTCGCCCAGATAGAGATACGCCGATTGACAAAGTTTGGAATCCAAACTTAATCTGCGGTTCGCGATCGGGTGCGGCCGCGTTCGTGGTGGCGCCTGCCGCGAGCCCGTCCCAGCGGTACCCCCAGGCGAGGAGCGTCATGGCCGAGATCCGAGGCACGACGAGAAGAACCCGATGGCGGCTGAGCCTGTTCACCAGCGCCCTCACCCTGCTGTTGGTGAGTCTCGGTCTGACGTTCGCGGTGAGCGCGCACGCGGCGGCCGGCTGCCGGGTGGCGTACTCGGCCAACCAGTGGCCCGGTGGCTTCACCGCGAACGTGGCCGTGACCAACCTCGGTGACCCGGTCGACGGTTGGCGGCTGACCTGGACGTTCCCCTCCGGGCAGCGGGTGACCTCGGCGTGGAACGCCAACGTCACCTCCCTCGGCGCCGACGCCACCGCGACCGACGTCGGCTACAACGCCGCGATCGGCACCAACGCCACGGTGTCCTTCGGCTTCAACGGCTCGTGGTCGGGTGCCAACACCGCCCCCACGTCGTTCGCCCTCAACGGCGTCACCTGCACCGGCGGCGTCGGCCCCACCACCGCGCCGCCGACCACCGCCCCGCCGACCACTCCACCACCCACCACCCCGCCGCCGGTCGGCGACCCGCTGGCCTACGTGGCCGCGATGCAGCCGGGCTGGAACCTCGGCAACACGTTCGACGCGGTCGGCAGCGACGAGACGGCCTGGGGCAACCCGCGGGTCACCCAGGCGCAGTTGGACGCCATCCGGGCGCAGGGCTTCAACAGCATCCGGATCCCGGTCACCTGGAGCAACCACCACGGCCCGGCGCCGGCGTACGCCATCGACCCGGCGTGGCTGAACCGGATCAAGGAGGTCGTCGGCTGGGCCCTGGACGACGGCTTCTACGTGATGATCAACATTCACCACGACTCGTGGCAGTGGATCAACGAGATGCCGGCCAACCGCACCACCGTCCTCAACCGCTACAACGCACTCTGGACCCAGATCGCGACCGCGTTCCGGGACGCCTCGCCGAAGCTGCACTTCGAGAGCGTCAACGAGCCGCAGTTCGCCAACAGCTCCGGGGACGCCCAGAACGCCCAGCTGCTGCACGAGCTGAACACGTCGTTCCACCGGATCGTGCGGGCCTCCGGCGGCAACAACGCCACCCGGATGCTCGTGCTGCCGACCCTGCACACCTCGTCGGAGCAGCCCCGCATCGACGAGCTGACGAGCACCTTCACCCAGCTGGGCGACCGCAACCTCATCGCCACCGTGCACTTCTACGGCTACTGGCCGTTCAGCGTGAACGTCGCCGGGGGCACCCGGTTCGACGCCACCACCCAGAAGGACCTGACCGACGCCTTCGACCGGGTGCACAGCGCCTTCGTCGCCAAGGGCATCCCGGTGGTCATCGGCGAGTACGGTCTGCTCGGCTTCGACCGGCACACCGGCACGATCCAGCAGGGCGAGAAGCTGAAGTTCTTCGAGTTCCTCGGCTGGTACGCGAAGACCAGGCAGATCACCACCCAGCTCTGGGACAACGGGCAGCACTTCGACCGGCTCGGCTTCCGGTGGAAGGACCCGGAGCTGTTCGCGCAGATCAGGTCGAGCTGGACCGGCCGGTCCGGAACCGCCTCGTCCGACCAGGTGTACGTGCCGCGTACCGGCTCGATCACGGCCAGGTCGCTGACCCTGAACCCGAACGGCACCACCTTCCAGGGGCTGTACCAGGGCGGCACCGCCCTCGTTCGGGGCACCGACTACACCGTGTCGGGCAACCAGCTCACGCTCACCGCGACCGCGCTGACCCGGCTGGTCGGCAACCGGGCGTACGGCGTGAACGCCACCCTGCACGCGCGGTTCTCCGCCGGGGTGCCGTGGCGGGTCAACGTGATCACCTACGACCCGCCGGTGCTGTCGAGCGCGACCGGGAACACCACCTCGTTCGCCGTGCCGACCCAGTTCCGTGGTGACCAGCTCGCCACCATGGAGGCGAGGTACGCCGACGGCAGCAACGCCGGCCCGCACGACTGGACGCCGTTCAAGGAGTTCGACGTGGCCTTCGCCCCCGACTACACCGGCAACCGCATCACGTTGACGGAGGCGTTCCTCGCGGAGGTCGACGACGGCGCCCGGGTGACGCTCACCTTCCACTTCTGGAGCGGCACGACCGTCACCTACCACGTCACGAAGTCGGGCAGCGGCGTCACGGGCGTCACCGCCGGCGCCGCCCGGGTGGGCTGACCCGGCGGCGGTGTCCACCGCGCGCGACGGGCCGTGACCGCCAGCCGGTCACGGCCCGTCGCGCGTACCCGACGGGATCATCCGCCGCGGTCCGCGCCGCCCGCCGTCGCGTCGGTGGCGTGGGCGCGGCCGGGGTCGCTGAAGGTGCTGACGCCGGGGACCAGCAGCGTGACGGCGCTGGCCGCGGCGGTCAGGACGGCCGCCGCGACGAGGGTGGGCTGGATCCCGAACGCCGCGACCGCCGGCCCGGTGAGGGCGTAACCGACCGGCAGCAGGGCGAAGGCGCTGAGCTGGTCCAGGGCGAGGGTCTTGCCGAGCACCTCGGCGGGGATCTCGCGTTGCAGGGCGGAGAGCCAGGAAATGAAGTAGATCTCCACGACGAACCCGCCGAGGGCGAAGCAGAGCGCCGTGACCGGCAGCGGCAGCGCGAAGGCGAGGCTGGCGGGCAGGGCGGCGTAGGTGGTGAGGGCGAGCATGCTGACCGTGCCGGGCCGCCGGGGCCGCCACCGGCCGGCCAGCGCGATGGCCGGGAGGGCACCGGCGGCGGCAGCCGCGAGGACGAGCCCGTAGGCGAGTTCGCCGCCGAGGCGGTCCGCGGCGATCAGCGGCAGCAGCGTCAGGCTGGGCGCGGTGCCGGCGAAGAGTTGGACCGCGACGGCAGCCATGACGGCGGCGACCCAGGGGCGACGCCGGACGGTGGCGATGCCGGCCGCGGCGTCGGCCAGGATGCTGGTCCGGGCCCGGTTGTCGGCGGCGACGTCGCGCACGCCCAGCACCGCGAGGGCGCCGGTCGCGAACAGCAGGGCCGCCAGGCCCAGCGCGGCGTGGATGCCGATGGCGGTGACGATCGCGGCGCCGGCGAGCGCCCCGAGGAGGGTCGCGGAGCGCTGCACGGCGGAGACCATGGCGTTGCCGCGCTCCAGCAGGCCGGCGGGGAGCAGCGCCGGGATCAACGACCGCATGGCCGGCCGGGACAGGGACTCGGCCACACCGGAGAGCGCGGTGACGATGCCGAGCGCGGCCAGGGGCAGGTCGTCGAGGGCGAGCAGCGTGCCGAGGACGATGGCGGTGCGCATCAGGTCGGCGGTGAACAGGATCCGGGGCCGGGAGACTCGGTCGGCGAGGATGCCGCCGGCGAGCAGGCAGACCACCAGGGCGATCGCCCGCCCGGCGAGGATGACGGCGATGGTGCCGGCACCGGCCCCGAGTTGTACGGCGTACAGCGCGAACGCGACCGGCAGGATCTGGTCGGCGACGGCCCCGGCAGACTGGCTGGCCCACACCCGCAGGAACCGCGGATGCTGACTCAGCTTCTGCGCGGCGGCGGTGGCGGGGCTGGCGGGTGCGCTCATGGCGTGCGGAGCGTCCGGCGGTGGCCGGTGGCCGGCGCGCCGACGAGGGTCGCCGGGTTGGTGGCGCGGCCGGGCGGGACCCCGCGGCTGGCGGTGCCGGACGCCGCGGTGGGGACGCCGGTGCGGCCGGTCGGGCTCATCCGAGCTGTTCCCGGCCGGTGGCCGGGTCGGCCGGTGACCGGTGGGCGCTGGCGGCCAGGCGCGCCGGCGGTGGATACCCCGGCCCGGTGCGGCGGGTGCCGTCATCGGGCGCGGGATTGCCGGCGGAGAGCAGGTAGGTGGCGAACTCGTGGTCGGGATCCACGCCGAGCATCGCCTCCACGCCGCTGTCGTGGAACGCCACGGTCTGGAACGGCGCCAGGCCGAGCGCGGTGCAGGTCAGCGCGAAGGTCTGACCGTAGTGGCCGGCGTCGAACATCCACAGCCGGTAGGCCCGGGGGTGCCGGTACTTCCAGGACAGGCGGGCGGCGACGGTGGTGGTGAGGCAGGTGAAGGCCCCCTGGTAGGAGGGTTCCTGCTCGTAGGCCAGGGCGGCGATGCGCTCGCGGTCGACGGTGGCGTCGAGGAGTTCCAGGCGGTGCACCTCGGGCGCGTAGTGGTAGAGGCCGGCCGGGACGCCGGTGACGTCGTAGACGGCCACGTAGCACTCGACCTCGTGCCGGCCACCGGCGGAGGCGCTGATGCGTCCCTGCTGCGGGCCGAACGCGCCGCCGTCGAGGAACCGCTGGGGCGCGAAGGTGCAGGACAGCACGGTGGCGAGCGCGTCGATGCCGACCGGGGTGCCGGCGAACGCGCGGTGGGTGCGCCGGGCGGCGAAGACCTCCTCGACGGGCGTACGCAGCGGCAGGGTGCGGCGGGGAAGGTGCACGGCCGGGGCGTCCGGATACCGCTTGAACGGCGCCGGAGGCGCACCGTCGGCCGCGATCTGCGCGGCGGTGGCGTCGCGTTGCGGCGAGTCCACGAGGTAGTTGGCATCGCGCGCCTCGGTGTGCATGCGGGACGCGATGGGCCCCCAGTGCTGCCAGACGGGCGGGGTGCAGGCGTCGTCGGTGTCGGCGACGAGGATGCCGGCGTCGCGGAGCTTGTGGACCGCCCGGGTGGCGGCGTCGGCGGCCTCGCCTGGGAACTGGGCGGCGATCTCGTCGATGCCGGTGAAGTCGTCCAGCCGCTGCAACAGGTTCAGCAGGTCGGGAGTGACCCGCAGCCACCGGCGTTGACCGGGCAGGGCGACCATCAGCGCGTCGCTGTCCCAGCGGCACACGAGCTGGTCGCGGCGACGTACCCGCATTCCGATGCCCTTTCGACGACGAAGCACGACAGACGGAATGGTGCCGGACCCGCATGCGGGTCCGGCACCGGGCGCGTCAGACGGCCCCGTGGTTCAGCACAACTTCGTTCGTCTCGACGATCACGATGTCGAAGGCCATGGTGTGTACCTCCTCTCGGGCGCGATGGACTCGGTGCACCCCTGGACGGGACCGTCTCCGCTACTTCCGAGACGGGCGTTCGGGGGAACCTCAGTGCCGCGGAAACGCAGTCAGGATGCGGATCGGCCGGGCGGAGGAGGCAGGAAAGTCGACTGCGGCAGCTTTCGGAGGCCCCGAAAGAGAAATTCGGAAACATTCTCCGAGCGGCGCACCGGCACGACAACCCCCCTTCTCCGTTCCCGCTTGCGGCAATAGAGAAGGTAGCGAATGCGTCGACCTCCTGCCAAGGGGTCGGCGGTCGCTCTGCCACCGTCTTACAGCGAGAATCAATGGAGATGCGAGGCGACCTCCAGGGTCGGCAGCGACCGATCGGCGGGGCGGAATTCTCCCTCGATGGGTCGCGGGTGGGTCATTCGTGTGCCGATCGGTGTACAGTTCGGCGGGCCTTTGGTCATTCCCGTTCCTGCGTGCGGCGGCGACTCCGTAACGGGGGCAACGCATTCGGATTCGTCAAAGCCTTGAACGGTCGAACGGTCGAACGGTCGAACGGTCGAACGGCCGCCGGTGCGCCCTGCCGGCACCGGTCACGCCGCAGCGCTCACGGTCGGCTGCGCGGGTTCGCCGACCGGCGTCCTCGTGCCGGCGCGTGGGAGCAGGAACGGGGTGGCCAGGAGCAGCACGCCGGCGACGCCGATCGCGGCGCGTACCCCGGCGAGCGCGGCGAGAGCGCCCCACAGCGCGGTCAGCCGACCACAACCACCCGAACGACCGTCCCAACCGCCGCCGTCCGATGCTGATCCTCCCCGTCACAACCGATCGTTGACGGCAGGGATTCGACCAGGGCGGGTGAGCTGGCGTCCAACAAGGGACGTACCGGCGAGCCACAACCGGCGTTTGTGCGGTCGTACGATCCGGGCGTGGACATCGAGGCCGTGCGCACCTTCGTCGCCGTCGCCGACGCCGGACAGTTCCAGGAAGCCGCCGTCGACCTGCGGATCACGCAGCAGGCCGTCTCCAAGCGCGTCGCCAATCTCGAACGCGACCTCGGCGTCACCCTCTTCGCCCGTACCGCCCGCGGCGCCCGGCTCACCCTCGACGGGCAGGCGTTCCTTCCGCACTCCCGCGAACTGCTCCGGGCGGCCGAACGGGCTGCCGCCTCGGTCCGGCCGGGCGAACGCGCGCTGCGCGTGGACGTCCTGAACCGCCGCATCGCCCCGGCCGTGGCACTGCAGGGCTTCTACCGGGCGCACCCGGCGATCGAGTTGGACGTCGTCACGCTGTCGGACGCCAACGCCGCGACGGCCATCGAGGCGGTCCGCGCCGGGGAGATCGACGCGACCTTCCGGGCCGTGCCCGTACCGGTGCGCGAGCTACCCGACGGAATCCTGGTCGAACGGGCCCTGGACGACCCGCTGCAAATGCTCGTCGGGCCGTCCCATCCGCTCGCCGCCGCCCGGTCGCTGACCCCGGCCGGCCTGGCCGGGCACCGCATCTGGATCCCGGGCATCCGGCGGGGCACCGAGTGGGCCGCCTACTACGACGAGCTCACCGAAGCCTTCGACCTGAGGATCGACGCGATCGGCCCGAACTTCGGCACGGAGGCGCTGCTCGACGCGATCGCCGACTCCGCCGACCTGGGGACCCTCGTGGGCGCCGGCGACCGGTACGTCTGGCCCGCCACCCACGACCTGCGCCGCATCCCGCTGCACGGCCCGACGCCGGTCTACCCGCACTCGTTCGTACGCCGCGCGGGCAACCGGCACCCCAGCCTCACCGCCCTTCGCCGGCACCTGATGTCGGCGCGGAGGGCATCCGTGGCCGGGGCATGGGCGCCGGGCTGGGCCCGCCTGCCCGCCTGACCCCGGCTGACCTGGACGGGTGCCGGGGCAGCCGGGGCGCGGTCGGGCGAGAAGAGGGCTCAGACGGCCCCGACGGTCACCGGCTCGCCGGGGGCCGGCTCGCCGGCGGGTGCCGGAGCGGGGACCGACGCGGCGACGGCGACGGGAGCCACCGTCTCCTCGGGCAGGTACTTGCCGAGCTTGCGGATCCGCCTGGCGTTGTTGACCAGGACGTCGATCGGCGGCAGGTCGGTGTCGAGCCGCACGGTCGTCGGGTTGGCGGCGGCGTGGTGGATGTTGCTCAGCAGCGTGTGGAACGACCGCGGGAACAGCGAGCGTACGAACTTGGACTGCTGCCGGCCGCGCTTGATGCTGGTGATCGGCTTCGACCAGTCGATCTGACCCGGCCGGAACCGGTGCTGCCGCATCAGTTCGCGCCGGAACTCCTGCCACGACACCAGCTTCAGGTCGAACCGCTCGGCGATCTCGCGGGTGGTCGCCGGGGTCACCGGGTAGCTGATCGGCCGCGGCGCGTCCGACAACGCGTTGTCCACGACCGACCGGGCCAGCACGTCGCCGGCGACGATCGGGCTGGTGACCTCCGAGTCCCAGATCAGGCCCAGCTGGAGCATGTGCGAGATCATGTTCCAGAACGAGTACTCCATACCGGGGTCCTTGAACCCGGTGGGCGCGCCGCCCAACGCGAACGGCGCCTGGTAGATGTGGATGGGCACGCCGTCGCGGTTCGCCCGCAGGCTGAGGTGCTTGACGACCCACTTCATCCTGCTGTAGCCGGTGTAGAAGAAGCTGTTGCGGTAGAAGTCGCGCCGTTGCTGGTAGACCTCGCTGCCGACCGAGCCGATGACGTGCAGCGTCTTGAACCGCTTCTGCAGGCAGAACTCGGCGAGCCGGAGCGTCGGCAGGACCTTCTCCTGGCGGTACCGGGAGTAGGGGTAGTCGTGGGTCGTCGCCCCCGCGGCGTCGATGACCACGTCGACCTCGGCGAGCAGCTCGTCGTGGGCGGCGGGGTCGAGCCCCATCGCCGGCTCCAGGTAGCTGCCCTCCAGGACCGACAGCTTCCCGGTGTCGGGCAGCTCCATCTTGTACTTGCGGAGCTGCCGCGCGATGCGGTCCTCGCCGGACTTGTCGCCCTTGCGGCGCACCAGGGCGTAGACCGTCGCCACCCGGGCGTCGCCGAGGAGCTCACGCAGCATGTGCATGCCGACGTATCCGTTCGCGCCCAGCAGGAGCACGTTCTTCGGCTCGTCGGCACCGCGTCGGGGGAGCCGGCTCGCCACCGCTCGCGGGTCCTCGGAGTAGCCGAGCGAGAGCCGGTTGGGGCTGCCTGTCGACAGCGCGATCCGGTCGCTGTTGTGTCGCAGGAAAATGTGCATGGATCCGCCTTTGCACGAAGGGTGGGTGTTGGTGGCCGGATGGGGACCGCGCCGGCGCTCAGGCCACGCGCCGGTCGAGGTGCTGCCAGAACCTCTCGCGCAGCTCCCGCCGGAGGAGCTTTCCGCTGGGGTTGCGGGGCAGCTGGTCGACGAACTCGAAGCTCGCCGGGATCTTGAAGTCGGCGATCCGTCCCCGCAGGAACGGGGTGAGATCGCGGGCGGTCGCGGGCTGGTCGGGGTGGGTCACCACGAAGCAGTGCACGACCTCGCCCCAGTGCTCGTGCGGCACGGCGACGGCGGCGGCCTCGACCACGCCCGGGTACGCGCAGACCGCGTTCTCGATCTCCGCCGGGTAGACGTTCTCGCCGGCCACGATGATCGTGTCCTTGATCCGGTCGCGGACGAACAGGAAGCCCTCGTCGTCCAGGTAGCCGGCGTCGCCGGTGTGCAGCCAGCCGTCGACCAGGGTCGCGGCCGTGGCCTCGGGCAGGCCCCGGTACTCGATCATCCGGGCCGGGGTCGACAGGCAGATCTCGCCGACCTCGTTCGGCGGCAGCACCCGGCCCGTACCGTCGATGATCTTCACGCCGAAGCCCGGGTACGGCCGACCGGCCGCCTGCATGCGTGGCCCGCCGACGACGTGCTCCGACGGCGGCAGGCAGACGGCGGTGTTGCCGCTCTCGGACAGGCCGTAGATCTGCGCGAACTCGCAGTCGAACATCTCGATGCTGCGGCCGAGCAACGCCTCGGAGATCGGCGACCCGCCGTAGACGATCTTGCGCAGCGAGACGAAGTCCTCCCGCTTCGGCCGGGGCGGCGCCAGCATCATCTGCAGCTGGGCCGGCACGACGCACGCCGTGGTGACGCCGTGCCGCCGGATGAGGCGGACCGCCTCGTGCCCGGCGAACACCCGGACCGACACGTTGGTGATGCCGGCACTGAATCCCTGGATCGACCACCAGAGCCCGCCGATGTGGAACCCCGGGATGCCGATCAGGCTCACGTCGTCCGGCCGCCAGTCGATCCAGTCCAGGCCCTCGGAGGCGAGCGCGTCCCGCACCGCGAAGAAGCTGCGGTGGGCCAGCACGACACCCTTGGGGTTGCCCGTCGTGCCGCTGGTGTACACCTGGGCCAGGGGCTGCTCCTCGGGCCAGGACGGGTCCAGGTCGCCGTCGTCGTCGGCCTGCCAGTCGGTGAAGCCGGCCAGCGGCACGACCTCGCGCAGCTCGGGCAGGTCCGGCCGCAGCGTGTCGACGGTGTCGAGGAGGTCCTCGTCGCAGAAGAGGACCGTGCTGCCGGAGTCGCGCATGATGTGGCGGATCTCGCCGGCGCGCAGCCGCCAGTTGATGGGGACCAGCACGGTGCCGGTCTTGGCGCAGGCGAACAGGACGTCGTAGTAGTGCTCGGACTCCTTGCCCAGGTAGGCGACGCGGTGCCCGGCCGTGACCCCGGCGCGCCGCAGGGCGTGCGCCGTCCGGTTGCTCGACCGGTGCAGCTGCGCGTAGCTGACCGAACGGTCCTCGCAGTGCACGGCCGGGTGGTCGGGCCGCTGCCCGGCGTGGAAGGCGACGACGTCGTGCGCCGTGCGCAACTGCGGGTGGTACGCCGTCATCGGCCCGTCCCGTCCGGGACCGCCAGCGTCTCCTCGAGGTATTGCACGATCGCCGGGCCGGACGCGAGGGCCGGCAGCAGGTTCGGGTCGATCTCGATGCCGAACGCGTTCTCGAGCGCCATCATGAGCTGGATCTGGCGCAGCGAGGTCCAGCCCGGGACGGTGTCCGGATCAAGCTGCTCGGGCAGCTCGTCCGGGGCGACACCGAACACCGAGGCGACCACCTCGCGGACGCGGGTCTCCAACATTGCTACTCCTTGGGTGTCGCGCCGGGGTCCTGCCCCGGGGTGAAGAAACGTCGCGTGATCCGGGAGATGGTGCGGAAGTCGTCCGTGCTGACCTCGTCGAGGGAGATCTCCGTGCCCAGCTCCGCCTCGATCAGGTAGAGCAGCTCGACGAAGTGCATCGAGTTCAGGACGCCCGTGTCCACGAGGTCGTCGTCGAGCCCGACCGAGTCGATGTCCGGACATCTGGCGCGCAGGAACGTGGTGAGGAACTCCGGAACCGTCTCGGTCGTACTCATGACCCCTCCTGGGGGCGTGTCGGTGCGGGGAGGATCTTCGTGGTGAGCCGGGCCGCCGTCGGTTCGTCGGCGCACCGGTGTTCGGCCACGGCCCGTCCGGTGGACAGGCCGGTCGGGATGAGTCGGTTGGTGCGCAGTGCGACGGCCGGATCGCGCAGCAGCGGGTTGGTGTCGCGCACGGTGGCGGAGAACAGCGCGAAGACCGGGTCGATGACCTTGGTCGCCCCGTCGGCGTCCTCGACCTCGACCCAGGCGTGGACCAGGTCGAGCATGCCGACCACCCAGCCGATCCGGGTGACCGCCGGGATGCCGGCCCGGCGGCAGAGCTGAGCCAGGTACCGGCTCGCCGAGTCGCAGCTCGCCACGCCGTGCGTGGTCACCAGGCCGACGTCGTTCTGGAGGGCCTCGGGCAGCTTGACCCAGCGCAGGTCCATGGCGGCGAACTCGGCGGCGATCGCGCGCAGCTCCGGGGAGCGCAGCTCGGCCAGCTCGCCGCGGGTGTGGACGGTGGCGGTGACGGCGAGCTGCGACGCCGTACGGGTGACGGTGTCGCCGGGGTCGCCGCTGGGCGCGGCGACGCCGTCGGCGTCCTCGACCGTCAGGTCGCGCACGGCGCCGCCGCAGCGTTCGGGGCGCGGCAGGGCCAGCGTGCTGTTCGGCCGCGGGCCGCACGCGTCGGCGGCACACGCGATCCGCAGCGCGAAGCGGGAGGCGCGGGGCGCGAGCAGCTCCTCGGTCGACGAGCGCATCCACCGCAGCGAGTAGGCGAAGGCCTGCTCCGGCACCGTCGTGCCGGTGCCGGAGTACAGCGCCAGGTTGAACAGGTCGCGCGAGTCGAACCGCTCCTCGCCCGGGTCACCGCTGGCCGGCAGCCCGCGGTCGAGCAACACCGAGAGCGTGTGGTCGTCGCAGCCGAGGACCTGTCTCGCCGAGGCGCGGTCGACGTCGTCGAGCCGGTGCTCCGGCGGGACCGCGTAGAGCGTGTCCAGCCCCCGGCACAGTCCGGCCGCCGTCATGACCGCGCCGGGTTGTCGCGCCACATGGTCTTGATGACGCTTCCGGTGCTCAGCACGTACTCGTCCACGGAGGTCCAGCCGAGCATCTCGTTGATCTGCACCTGCTCCGGGCCGGCCGAGGTCTCCAGGTAGCCCGGCAGGCCGAGGGCCTCGGCCCGCTTCTGGCCGGCGCGCATGAGGACGTAGCCGACACCGACCGAGTCGACCCGCCGGCCGAGCACCGCGAACCACACGTGCGGGCTGCTGGGGCGCATCCGGTCGAGCGCGTTGGAGATCCGGACCGCCTCCGTCACGGCCCGCGGTCCGGCCAGCAGGCACGCCACCGAGCGCAGCGCCCACCCCCACCACGGCGTGGTGCGTTCGTCGCCGTAGAGGACGAGGATCCCGTCGAGCCGGTCGGCACGGTACGCGGCGAGGGTGATGCCCGAGCTCATCAGCTGGGCGATCACCAGCTCGGCCAGGTACAGCGCGGTCAGCGCGGACCTGCGCTGCCACCGGGGGAGCGAGCCGGCGGCGGCCCAGATGGCGCCGTTCTCGTACGCCTGGGCGAGCAGCCGGGCGCCCGCCCACAGCTGTCGCCACCCGAGGTCCCGGACCTCAAGCCTGGGCTCCGGGCGCGCGATCGTTCGACTGTTCATATTTCACCCCACGTCCAGACGGGAGCCCGCTGACCTGGGTGAATTTAATGGTCTTGGGTAATCGGCCAGTAATAAGAAGATCCCTTCGACGGTTTCCACAGTTGCGGCGGCTGCGGGGCCCCCGCGCGACGTCGGGCCCGCCGCCGGCGAGGACGCGTCCCCCGGCGGGCTGCTCCCTTCCCCGGCTCGGGTCCGGATGCGAGACTGAGTCGTGTCGCGTGACGACCTCGGGAGCCCGCCGGAGCAGCACCGTGCCGGGTCGGTGCCGGCGTGATCACCGGCCACTGGGAGGTCGTCGTCGTCGGCGGCCGGATCGCCGGAGCGTGCACCGCGTGGGCGCTCGCGCCGTACGCGGAGCGGGTCCTCGTCCTCGACGCCTCGCGGCCCACCGCGTTCTGGCCGCAGCAGTCCACCTGGGACCGGTCCGGCAACCTCGCCTGGGCCGAGCTCGGCCTGCTGGACACGGTCCTGGCCTGCGGCGCCCCGCGCACCTACGGCGACACCCAGCGCATCGGCGAGGACGTGGTCGAGCGGGTCTACCCGCGCGAGGACGCGTACTCGTACCGGATGAGCGTGCCGCGCGAGGTGCTGGACCCGGCGCTGCTGGCCGCGGCGTGCGGCCGGGGCAACGTCACCGTGCGGCGCCCGGCCCGGGTGCGGGACCGCACCGTCGACGCGGGCAGGGTACGCGGCGTGACCGTCCGGCACGGTTCCGTCGACAGCGAGGTCACCTGTGACCTGCTGGTGCTGGCGGACGGCCGGCTGTCGCGCAACGCGGAACGCGTGGGGGCGACCGCCTACCGGGTCGTCGAGTCACCGTGGTTCGCGCTGCTGGCCTACTACGAGAACCTGCCCCTGCCCACCGACCGCTCCTACTTCTCGTTGCAGGATCGCAGCGTCCTCATCTCGACGCCCTGCGGCGACAAGCAGTGGTGCGTCGCGCTCGACCTGCACCAGAGCCTGATCGACGAGACCGGCCGGCACCCCGCGCGCTCGTTCGAGCGGATGGTGCGCGACGACCCGCTGCTCGGTCCGGCCGTCGCCGTCGGCCGCCGGACCACGTCGATCGGCGGCGCGGGCCGGATGCGCATGCTGCGCCGGCCGATGAGCGGGCCGGGCTGGTGCCTGGTCGGCGACGCCGGCTACCACCTGGACCCGGTCACCGCCCAGGGCACCCGGGCCGCCGTGGTCACGGCCCGCCTCCTGCGGGACCGGATCGCGGGCGCCGGCCGCGTCGCGGGCGCGGACCTGACCGGCCTGACCGACGAACGCGACGCCGCCCTCGACGACGACTGGGCCTACACCGAGCAGATCGTGCGCGCCTGACCGCCGAACTCACCGGCCGCCACGTCCACCGGCCGCCACGTCCACCGGCCGGCGTCGGCCCGAGACCGGCTATCCCACCGGCCGGCTGCCGTTGACGGTCACCCGCTGGCCGTAGCGGGAGTGCGGGTAGTAGTCCCACACGGCGTGGTGCTGGGTGCAGCGGTTGTCCCAGAACACCAGCGTGTTCGGCGTCCAGCGGACCCGGCAGCTCAGGATCGGCTGCTGGGCGACCCAGCCGAAGAGCATGTCCAGCACCGCCCGGCTCTCGTGGCGGGACAGCTGCACGATGTGCGAGGTGAAGCCGGCGTTGACGAAGAGCAGCTTGCGGCCGGTCTCCGGGTGCCGTACGACGACGGGGTGCTCGCTCTTCGGCACGACGTACTCCGGCGGCGGGGTGTGGCCCTGCCACGGGATCAGGCCGTCGTGGATCGCCGTCAGCCCGTCGAGGAAGGCCCGCATCGGCGGGGAGAGCATCTCGTACGCCAGGTGCATGTTCGCCCAGAGGGTGTCGCCGCCGACGCCGATCTCCGGCGTCCTGGTGACGTAGAGCATCGAGCCCAGCGACGGCTCGGCCTCGGCCGTGCCGTCGGTGTGCCAGTCCTCGCCGGCCACGAACCGCGACTCCCGGCCGGCGCTGATCTCGAGCACGGCGGGATCGCCGCCGTCGAGGTCGGCGAGGGGCTGGCGGCGCAGCTCGCCGAAGTGGCCGGCGAAGCGCTTGTGGTCCTCGGCGGTGAGCACCTGGTCGCGGAAGACCAGCACGTGGTGGGCGAGGAAGGCGCGCCTGACCTCGGCCAGCTGCTCCTCCGGCAGTTCGGTGGCGAGGTCGAGGCCGGAGACCTCCGCGCCGATGACCGGAGAGATCGGTCGGACGGTGATGGTGTCGTAGCGCTCCGGCGGGCGGGTCGTCGCCCGCTCGACGGCGGCAAGGACGTGCTCTTCCATTCGTTCCCTCCTGGATTCGGTGTCACAGCCCCCGGGCCAGCAGGTCGGCCACGATCAGCCGGCCGAAGGCGAGGTTGCCGTGGATCGGGTCGTCCGGCTCGCAGAACGCGGCCCGCTGCCGGCCCGTGCCGTCGGTGACCCGGGCCCGCAGGTCCACGATCTCCACGCCGAGCGCGACGAGCGCGTGGCGGATCGTCTCCTGGGCCGCCATGAACACCAGCGGGTCGGCCATCCCCGGTACCCGCTGCGGCGGCAGCACCGCGAGCACGCGCAGCCCCAGGTCGAGGGCGTGGCGGTAGAAGGCCAGCGCGTCGCGGGCCATGGCGCGCACGATGTCGTCGAAGAGCCCGCCGGCGAGGAAGCCAGCCGGGAAGGCGCCGTCGCCCGACCGGTAGATGCGCCAGTTCTCGGTGGTGGCGAAGAAGTGGGCGCTGAGCCCGAACGTCGAGACCAGCGGGACGGCGAGCTGCCCGATGTCGGTCACGCCCAGCTCGGCCAGGAAGCCACGGTGGCGTTCCTGCACCGCGGCGTCCCGGAACACCAGGGCGTCGTCGCGTACGTCGAAGAAGCCGACGTTGAAGTCGCGCCCCGAGCCGACCGGGCCACCGACGAAGGGCACCCCGGCCGCCGCGGCCGCGCGGGCGATCGGCCCGGCGTGCGAGTCGCCCAGCAGCAGGAACCTAGCGGGCGCGGTAGTGGTCGAGGACGGCGTCGTCACAGTAGAGGTCACCTCCGTCGGCGGTGTCGACAGTGTCGGCGGTGTCGGCGCCGTGGTCCGACGCCGTCGCGGTCGGCGGTGTCGGCCCGGTTCCCCCGCGTCGCCGTTCGAGGGCGTCGAAGAAGTGGCGCATGACGAAGGCGACCCCTGCCGGCGTCACGGCGCGCAGGTTCGGCGCGAAGAAGACCCCCCGGAAGGGGAAACCGGTGATCAGCTCGTACGAGGGGAAGTAGTCGACGTGGTCGTGTTCCTGGGCGAGCTGGCCGGCCGCGGCCCGCAGCACCGACTTGGAATACGTGGTGGCGGTCAGCGCGTGCGCCCCGGTGGCGGTCGCGGTGAGCGGCACCGGCGACACGGTCAGCAGGACCGTCAGCCGGGGGTTGGCGGCACGCAGCAGCGCGACGACGGCGGAGAGGTCCCGGTGCACCTCGGCGACGGTGAAGTTGTGGAAGACGTGCCGCCCGGGGTCGAAGGTGCCCCGGACGGTGCCCGGGCAGACCGGGTGGACGGTGCCGGTGACCACGTCCCGCCAGGCCTCGGTCAGCCCGAGGGTGAAGATGAGACAACCCGCCTCGGCGACCGCCCCCCGCATCGCCGCCAGGGTGGACCGGCGGGCGGCCAGGGTCGCCTCCGCCGAGTCGTACCCGTCGGGTTCGACCGACGGGCGGTACGGGTCGAAGAACCGGTCACCCTCGCGCCAGACCTCCTCGGGCCCGGTGTCGTCGGCCAGCGCCCAGGTCAGCCACTGCTTCAGGGTCGCGGCGGTGTAGATGGTGCCGGTGCGGAAGGAGAACGCGCCGTAGTGGCGGGCCCGTCGCTCGGCCTCGGTCAGCCCCGGCGGGGGCAACTCGGCCTCACGCCAGTTCATCCCCTCGTCGAGCAGGGCGGGACCGAGGTGGCGGGCGAAGCAGGAGCCGGCGGTGAGGACCGCGTCGTCCGGGTCGAGGCCGAACTTCGGCGTCCACACCTCACCGATGGCCAGCATCTCCGGCTCGGCCACGGCCATGCGCCAGAACGACCGCGACGGCAACGACTGGTACGGGTTCATCGCGCCGCCTTCGGGTCGGTGGCCGGCTCCGCCTCGTTGATGGCCTCGGCCACCGCCTTCACGTGTGGGGCACCGACGATGCCGTAGTGGGTGGTGTCGACGAGGTGCCAGGCGAGTCCGGGCAGGTGCGTCCGCCACTTCCGGGCCTGCTCCTGCGGCGGACCGAGCGCCGGCAGACCGGCCGTCGGGCGGCCCGCGAGCCAGAGCCGCCCGGGCGTCCCGGCCAGCCGGGGCAGGGTGTGCTGCGCCATGCTCGCCAGGTTGGCCCGGCAGCAGCGCGCCAGCGCGTCCGCGTACGCCGTCGCCGCGGTGTTCGCGCCGGTCGCCGCTCCCAGTTCGTGGGCGAAGAGCGCGGCGAGCCGTTCCTCGTCGTACGCCCGGAAGGCCGGCGCGGCGTCCGGCGGCGGCGGGTCGAGCAGGTAGAGCTCGTCCGCCGGCTGGCCGGCCGCCTCGGCCTCCGCCGCCATGCCGAGCGCCACCCAGGCGCCGAACGACCACCCGGCGAGCCGCCAGCGCCACTCGTCCCGGGGGAAGCGGTCCCGCAGCGCGGCGTGGTAGCGCGCGACCCGCTCCGCGAGCGACCAGGCCGGCTGCCCGGGGCGTACCAGCGCGGGATCGGCGATGACGCAGACCGTGAGCTCCGGGTCGAGCGCCGACACCAGCGACCGGTACGCCTGGACGTCGCCGCCGACCGGATGGACCAGGCAGAGCACCGCACGCCCCCGACCCGCCTGCCAGACCTCCACCGCCACGGCGGGCTCGGCGGCCTCGGCGGCGCGGACCGGCTCGCCCAGGAGCCCGAGCACCTCGGCCAGGCTCACCCGGTGGCTCAGCTGGGACAGGCCGAGGCTCACGCCGAAGTGCTCCTTGACCCGGTCGATCAGGTCCAGCAGCAGCAGCGAGTCGGCCCCCAGGTCGTAGAGGGACGCGGCCGGGTCGAGCCGGTCGGTGCCCAGCCAGTCGCGGAGCCATTCGGCGACCTGGTCGGCGGCCGACCGGGGCAGCACGGCCGGCGTCGCGACCTGCGGGCCGGCCGGCGGCGCGTAGAACTCCCGCGCCCGGTCCAGAGCGGTGGTGCAGACGAGCAGGTGCGGCAGCCGCAGCCGCAGGGCCTGGGCGAAGAGCCGGCGCCCCTCGTCGACGGAGAGGCCGACCGCCAGGTGTGCCCGGTGCCGGGCGTCGGTGGCCAGAGCGTCCCGGGCCAGGCCCACCTCGTTCCAGACGTCCCAGCCGACGGAGATCCGCAGCGTGGTGTCGGCCCCGCTCGCCCGGTGCCGGGCGAAGCCGTCCAGCAGCCCGTTGGTGGCGGCGTAGTCGAGCTGGCCGACGCCGCCGAGCTGTGCCGACATCGACGAGCAGTAGACGACGAACGCCGGCCGGTGGTGCGCGACCAGCCGCTCCACGAGCAGCGCGCCGTGCGCCCTGCCGGCCGTGGCCCGCCGCATCGCGGCCGCGTCCCGCCGGCCGATCAGCCCGCCGGCCGCGACTCCCGCGGCGTGGACCACCCCGTCGACCCGTCGGGTCCGGTCGTCGAGCCGGGCCAGCAACTCGTCGGGGCCGGTTTCGGCCAGGTCGACCTCGACGAGGTCGACGCGGTCGGCCCACGGCGCCAGCACGACCGGCAACCGCCCGCGCCGCGCCAGCAGGACCACCCGGCAGTCGCCCTGCTCCAACAGCCAGGCGGCGATGCTCCGCCCGATGCCGCCGGTGCCGCCCAGGACCACGTACACGGCCGGTCCGGCGGGCAGCGGACCCGTGGCCGGCGCGGCCGGCGGGCGGACCGGCAGCAGTGCCTGCTCCCACCAGTAGCTGCCCCGCAGCGCGAGTCGTCGGGGCGGTGGTGTCTCCTCCGTCAGCAGCGCCGCGAGCGCCGGCGCCCAGCCGGCCGGATCGGGGCCCGGCAGGTCCACCCAGTGGCTCTCGACGTCGCCCTCCTGGGGCGCGACCTCGCAGACCCCGGCGAGCAGGCCCAGCTCCGGCCGGCGTACGTCGTCGTCCACGGGTTGCGCCTTGTGCGACAGCCACCAGGCCCGCAGCCGGGGTCGGCCGGGCAGCGCGGCGACGGCTGCCAGCAGCGCCGCCGGGGTGTCGACGCAGGCCCGGTACGAGTGGGCGAGCGTGTCCGCGCCGACCGGTCCGTCGACGGCCAGCGGCAGCGCGTGGAGCCAGTCGACGCCGCCGCCTCCGGGCGCGGCCAGCGAGGCGGCGTCGGTCAGCGCGTCGAGCAGCCGGCCCAGCGACCCGGGATCGGCCGGGTCGACCTGGTAGCTGTCCGGTCCGAGCCGGGCGAAGCCGTCGGCTGCGGTGACGGCCACCACCCGGGCGTGGGAGGCCGCGAAGGCGCGGAGCGCGGCCGGCGACGGCGGTTCCGCGGCCATGACCACGAGCGTCTCCGGGCGGCGGGCCCCGGGGGCGGCGCCCGCGTGCCGCCAGCGCACCCAGTGCGGCTGGTGCAGCCACTCGGCCTCGGGCAGCCGCGCCGGCCACGGCTGATCGGCCGGCACGGCCCCGCCGGGCAGTGTCACCCCGACGGGCGGTGCCACCCCGACGGGCGGTGCCGCCCCGACTGATGCCGCTCCGGCGGGCAGGGGCGACCCGGGCGGGGGTGTCGGCCCCGCCTCCGGCGCGCGGGGGAACTCGTGGTCGACGAGCGCGAACGCCGGCGGGGGAAAGTCCCAGGGCGGCTGCGCCGGCCCGGCCGGCCACCGGATCGGCCGCCCGGCCAGCCAGGCGGCGACGAGGTCGGCCGCCGGCGGCGTACCGGCCGCACCGGTGACCGCGACGGGCGTCGCCTCGACGGGGCTGACCTCGACGGCGGTCGCGGTGCGCAGCCAGGCCACGGCGGCGGCCACGTCGCCGCAGACGGCCGCCGCCCGCCACCGACCCGGCGTGCGGCCGGCCTGGAGGTGGCGCAGCACCCGGTGGTAGGCCTCGGGCCGGGCCGCCAGGTAGTCGGCGATGCGGGCGGCGTCGGCGCGCAGGCCGGCCGCGCTGCCGCTGGCGAGCAGCACCACCGGTACGCCGGCACCCGACGGCGCGGCCGGGTCGGTGCCGCGTCCCGCCCGCCGGCGCTGGTCGACCGGGGTCCCGACGGGCTCGACCGCCTCGCAGACCAGATGGGCGTTGGTGCCGCCGATGCCGAAGCTGCTCACCGCCGCCACGCGCGGCCGGTCGACGGGCCAGGGCCGGGCCTTCGTGGGGACGTAGAACGGGGCCGGATCGGGGCCCAGCCGTGGATTGAGGCGACGGAAGTCGACGTTCGGCGGGATCAGCCCGTGGTGCACGGCCAGCACCGCGCGCACGAGGCCGACCACCCCGGCCGCCGCGCCGAGGTGACCGAGCTGGCTCTTCACCGAGGCCAGCGCGACGCGGCCGGACTCGGCCAGGTCGAACGCCTGGCGGAGCGCCGCCACCTCCACCGGATCGCCCAGCTCCGTCCCGGTGCCGTGCGCCTCCACGTAGCCCAGGTCGCCGCCGGCCCGTCCACTGCGACGCAGCGCGGTACGGATCACCTCGCGCTGACCGGCGACCGACGGTGCGGCGTAGCCCACCTTCTCCGCGCCGTCGTTGTTGACGGCCGATCCGGTGATCACCGCGTAGACGGTGTCGCCGTCGCGCCGGGCCAGCCGCAGGGGCTTGAGCACGACCACACCCACCCCGCTGGCGCCGACGGTGCCGCCGGCGTCGTCGCTGAACGGCCGGCAGTGCCCGTCCGGGGAGAAGATGTGCTGCGGCTGGTAGCGGTAGCCGGCGGTCAGCAGCGGATCCACCAGCACGCCACCGACCAGCATCACGTCGCTGTCGCCCTGACGCAGCAGGCCGGCCGCGACGTGGACCGCCACCAGCGAGCTCGCGCAGGCCGCCTGCACGGTGAAGGCCGGACCGGTCAGGCGCAGGTGGTAGGCGACCTTCGTCGCCAGGAAGTCCTTCTCGTGGTGCAGCGCCAACTGGAAGGAGTCCGGCAGCCGCGCCGGATCGGCCTCGCGCAGCATCGTCTGGAAGTACGTGTTCTCGCCACAGCTGGCGAGCAGGCCGACCCGTTGCCCGGCGGGGTCGGCGATGCCGGCGTGCGCCAACGCCTCGACACAGCTCATCAGCAGGTGCCGCTGCTGTGGATCCATCAGCCGGGCCTCCTGCCGGCTGATGCCGAAGTGCCCCGGGTCGAAGCCGAGCACCCCGGCCAGCTGGCTGCGGGCGCCGACCAGGCCGTCGGCGGCGTCGAAGTGCTCGATGCCCCGGTCGCCGGCCTCCACCATCGCCCAGAAGGCGGCCAGGTCGATCGCGCCGGGCAGCCGGACGGCCATCCCGACCACGGCGACCGGCTCGTCCGCCGGGGCCGGAGCAGCCTCGTCCCGCCCGGCCGCCCGCCGCGCCGTCCCGGTGGCCGGTGACGCGGTCTCGGTCGTCGGGGGTGCCGTGCCGGCGGCTGGTGACGCCACCGTCGCCGGTTCGTCCGGCGTCGCCGGGCCGGCGGTGGCCCGCTGTCCGGTGAGGAACCGGGCGAGGCGGCGGATGGTGACGTGCTCGAAGAGGTCGGGGATGCTCAGCGGCAGCCCCTCGGCGGCGCAGCGCAGGTGGAAGCGCATCAGGTCGAGGCTGCCCGCGCCGTGGTCGAAGAAGCGCCGGTCGGGCCCGATCGGTGTCCCGACGACCTCCGCGAAGAGCCCGGCAAGCCGTGCCTCCAGGACCGACATGACCGGCGCCGGCGCGGCGACGCCCGGCCGCAGCTCCTCGCCCGGTGCGGTCAACGCGCGACGGCGGTCCAGCTTCCCGCTGGCGGTACGCGGCAGCTCCGCCAGCCGCCGGAACCGGTCCACCCGCACGTACGCGGGCAGGAGCCCCGCCAGGTGAGCGGTCAGCTCCTCCGGGGACGGTGGGTCGGCCCGGAACTCCAGACAGGCGACCAGGTGCGGATCGTCGCGGACCACCACGGCGTTGACGACCGCCGGGTGCGTCAGCAGGGCCGCCTCCACCTGGCCCAGCTCCAACCGGTGCCCGCTGACCTTCACCTGCTGGTCGTCGCGACCCAGGTAGTGCAGCAGACCGTCCCGGTCGAACCGGGCCTGGTCGCCGCTGCGGAAGAACCAGCCGTGGCCGGGCAGCTCGACGAAGCGGGCCCGGTCGAGCGCCGGATCGTCCAGGTAACAGGGCGCCACCAGCTCCCCGCCGATCAGCAGCTGCCCGGGGCAGTCCGGCGGCACCACCTCGTCGGCGGAGTCCACCACCCGCAGCCAGTTGTTGGCGACCGGGCGGCCGATGGCCGGGCGGGCCGGCCAGGTGGCCGGGTCGCCGTCGAGGCAGAGGCTGCTGACCACGTGGGTCTCGGTCGGGCCGTAGTGGTTGAACAGGCGCGCGCCGGGCAGCCCGGCGAACCAGCGGCGGATGCTGTCGGTGCAGATCAGCTGCTCGCCGGCGGTGACGACCTCCCGCAGCCGCGACGGGTACCGGCCGAGCCGTACGCCGTGCTCGGCCAGGAGTTGCAGGGCGACGTACGGCAGGAAGATCCGCTCGATGCCGGCGGCGTCGAGGTGCGCCAGCAGCGCCGGCATGTCCTGCCGCCACCCGGGCCGGGGCAGGTGCAGGGTGCCGCCGCCGCAGAGCGTGCCGAAGATCTCCTGGAAGGAGACGTCGAAGGAGAGCATGGAGAACTGCAGGGTCGCCGCCGCGCCCGCCAGGCCGCCGTCCTCGCTCTGCCACCGCAGGAGGTTGACCAGCAGGGCGTCGCCGACCTGGACCCCCTTGGGCGTGCCGGTCGAGCCCGAGGTGAAGAGCGTGTACAGCGGGCGGCCGGCGTACGACGGCGCCACGGGCGTTGCCGAGGGGGACAGGACCACCGGGTGCCGGGGGTGACCGCCCTCGTCGATCACGTCGAGGGCGGGCTCGTCGCCGGGCGCCAGCAGCACGCAGAGCGGGTCGACCTGGTCCAGCACCTGGCGCAGCAGCGCCGGCGGGTAGGCCCGGTCGAGCGGCACGACCGTCAGGTTGAGCCGGGCCGCCGCCAGCAGCGCCACCACGTGCTCCACCGACGGCGCGAAGAACAGGGCGACGCGGTGCCGGTCGCCGGCCGACACCGGATTCAGCCGCGCCAGCTCGGCGGCGAGCCCCGAGGCGTACGCGTCGAGGTCGGCGTAGCTGAGGCGGCGGTCGCCGGCGACGAGCGCGGTCGCGGTCGGCTCCGCCCGCACCCGCCGGGCGAAGGCCTCGGCCACGGTGGGGAGGGCCACCGGGGTACGCCGGCCCCGGCCGGGCTCGGGCAGGCCGCTGCGGTAGGGCCGCACCAGCTCGGCCAGGGTGCTCGTGCCGGCGCCGGTCAACGCGTCGAGGCCGCGCCGGAACAGGTCGGCGGCCGCCGCCACGTCGGCGGCGTCGAAGTGGTCGTGGGCGTACTCCCAGAGGCAGTCGAAGCCGGAGCCGTGCTCGACGACCGAGAGGGTGAGCGGGCACTTGGCCTCGGTCGGCGCCAGCCAGACCGGGCGGGACGCGCAGTCGGGCAGCGCCAGCGTGGAGAAGTCGGTGTTGTCGAGGACGAAGAGGAAGTCGAACAGCGGCGCGTCGGCGCCGAAGTCGTGGTCGGCGACGGCGTGCGCGAGCGCCACGTCCTGGGCGTCGAGCACCGCGCGTACGGCGGTGGCCTGTCGCCGCAGCTGCGCCCGCAGCTCCTCCCGGGGTGCCAGCGCCAGGGGCAGCAGCACGGTGTTGGCGAACATGCCGACGCTGGCCTCGAAGTCGCCCACGGGCCGGTTCGCCACCGGGCTGGCGACGCGCGGATGGGCGCGGCCGGTCACCCCGTACACGGCCCAGCCGAAGAGCGTCAGCAGCAGCGGGAAGCGGGTCAGTCCCAGCTCGGCGCCGAGCCGGTCGAGGGCGGCGCGGCCCTCCGCGTCGATCGTGGTGCGGAGCAGGTGGTCCCCGGTGCCGCCGCGCTGCCGGATCGGCCGCAGCGGCGCGGCGACCTCCGCCACGTCGGCGTAGTGGCCGCGCAGGGCGTCGCGCTGCGCCCGGTAGGCCGGCTGGGCGAACCAGTCGGCCTGCCACCGCGCGTAGTTCAACGGGGTCGGGGCGTCGTCCTCGTCCTCGGTCACGGTCGTGCCGCCCAGCGCCGCCGCGTACGCGGCCGACAGCCCGCGGAACAGCACGTCGAGCGACCAGCCGTCGACCGCGATGTGGTGCAGGTGCAGCAGCAGCACCCCGCCGCCGTCGCGGGCCAGCCAGTACGCCCGCAGCATGCGCGGCTGCCCGAGGTCGAAGGGAGCGGCGAAGAGGGCGCGGGCGCGCTCGTGCCATCCGTCCGCGTCGCCGTCGTCGCCCCCGGTGGGCTCGCGCCACGGGTCGTAGGGCTCGCCCACCTCCTGGCGCAGCCCTTCGGGCGTGGCCCGGAAGGCGGTCCGCAGCGCCGGATGACCCGCCACGATCCGGCGCAGCGCCTGCCGTAGCGCGCCGACGTCGACCCTGCCGCGCAGCTCGAAGGCGAGCCCCACGTGGTAGGCGGTGGACGTCGGCGAGCGTTGCTGCAACAGCCAGAGCCGCTGCTGCTCCGAGGTGGCCGGCGCGGACCGGGCACCGGCCGGGGGAGCGGGCACCGGGTACGGCGAACCGGTGGCGGTGCGGGCCGTCACGACCGCCGTGGCCAGCTCGGCGAGGTCGCCGCCCAGCACCACCGCCTGCGGCACCTCGGCGCCCCAGCGCCGCTGGATCTCGAAGCGCAGCCGCAGCGCCTTCAGCGAATCCCCGCCGCAGGCGATCCACCGGTCGTCCGGTCGCAGGTCGGCCACGCCCAGCACCTCGCCGGCCAGCCCGAGCACCGTCCGCTGCCACGCCGCGCCGGCCGCGTCGGCGGGGCCGCCGGCGCGGGTGTCGCGTGGGTGCGGGTCTTCGCGCCAGGGCGGGTCGTCGCGCCGCAGCAGCGCGTCGGAGTCCACCTTGCCGTTCGCGGTCAGCGGCAGCGCCCCGACGCGGTGGACCCGGTGCGGGCGCAGGTACGGCGGCAGGGTCGCGGCCAGGTGCCGGTCGAACTCCGCGAACGACAGGTCGGCGGCCGTCACCAGGTACGCCAGCAGCTCGTTCGTCCCGTGCACCGGGTCGCGCCGGGTGCACACGTACGCCTGCCGGACTCCCGGGTGGGCGAGGATCTGCCGCTCCACCTCGCCGGGCTCGACCCGGAAGCCGCGGACCTTGACCTGCCGGTCGACCCGACCGACGTACTCGACGCGGCCGGTGGCGTCGGCGCGTACGAGGTCGCCGGTGCGGTAGTGGCGGCCGGCGGAGCCGTCCAGCCAGGGCAGCCGGACGAAGCGCGCGGCGGTCTCCCCGGGCAGGTTGCGGTAGCCGGCCGCCAGCGCCGCGCCGCCGAGGTACAGCTCGGCGACCTCGCCCGGCGCGGCGAGGCGGTCGCCGTCGACCACCAGGTGCGCGTCGGTGCCCGGCAGCACCCGGCCGATCGGCACCACCTCCGCGTCGAAGTCGCGGGGGATCGGATGGCACAGGGCGAACGTGGTCGCCTCGGTGGGCCCGTAGACGTTGTGCAGCCGGGTGCGGCTGGCGGGGTTGTCGCGGTACCAGCGGCGGATCAGCCGGGCGTTGAGCTGCTCGCCGCCGACCAGCACCTGGCCGACGTCGGCGAAGCAGTGCGGCAGCTCGTCGACCACCGCGTTGAACAGCGCCACCGTGATGAAGAGCGTGTCGATCCGCTCCCGGCGCAGCGCGGCGTCGAGCAGGTGCGGCGTCGCCACCGTCTCGTCGTCGAGCACGACGCAGCAGCCGCCGGTCAGCAGGGGCACCCAGACCTCGAAGCTGATCGCGTCGAACGCCGGGTTGGCGAGGCTCGCGTAGCGGGCCGCCGGGGTCAGCGCGACGTAGCCGGGGCGGGCCAGCCGCAGGATGCCCTCGTCGCGCACCTCCACGCCCTTGGGACGGCCCGTGGTGCCCGAGGTGTAGAAGACGAACGCGACCGGCGCGGGCGCGGCCTCCGGCGCCGGCTGCCCGTCCGCGTCGGGCGGGGCGTCCGCCGCGAGCAGCGCCGCCACCGGCAGCGGCCGGACCCCGTCGGGAAGCCCGCCGGGCGTGTCCGGGCCGTGGACCACCGCCACGGCGCCCGAGTCGCGCAGCATGTGCCCCCGGCGCGCGGGCGGGCTCTGCCGGTCCAGCGGCACCACGGTCGCGCCGAGCCGCAGGATGCCGAGCATGACGCAGACCAGCCGCCAGCCGCGCGGCAGGTGCACCGCGACGGCCTCGCCCGGGCGGGTTCCGGCCCGGCGCAGGGACCGGGCGACGGCGGCGCTGGCGGCGTCCAGGTCGGCGTAGCTGAGGCGCCGGTCGCCGTCGACCACCGCGACCGCGTCGGGGGTACGGCGGGCCTGGGCGAGCACGGCGCGGGCGAGACCGGGGACCATCACGCCTCCCGTACGGCCGGCGTCGTCGGACGGGCGTCGGAGATCCGGTCCATCTCGCCGCGCAGCAGTGCGGCGACCCGCAGCACCACCGCGCTCTCCAGGATGTCCCAGTGGTCGCAGTGCACCTGATCCAGCAGGAAGTCGGCGTCACCGCGCCGCCGCCAGAAGGCGCGCACCTCGCGCAGGAAGGCCTCGTCCCGCCCGGCGGTGGCCTGCAACAGCACCAGCCGGGCCGGCGACGCGGGGGTCGGGTAGTCGCGCATGGTCGACCGGTTGTGGTTGTAGACGCGGTGGTACTGGTCGATCTGCTCGTCGTCGATGCCCGGGTACATGCCGTTGAACTTGATGAGCTTGTCGCGGAACTCGGCCATGTCCACCGGCTCGATCGCGCCCCGGTGGGCCGGGTCGTCGGTGCCCAGGGTGTCCAGCAGCACCACGCTCAGCCCGGGGTGCCCGGCGAGGGCCAGCCGGCGTCCCATCTCGTACGCGACCAGCCCGCCGTAGGAGAGCCCGGTGAGCACCACCGGCCCGTCCAGCAGGTGCGCGACCTGCCCCAGGTAGGCCTCGGCCATCGCCTCGACCGTCGGCAGGAACTCCTCGCCCGGGTTCACCCCCGGGGACTGGATGCCGTACACGCCGAGGGACTCCGGCAGCGCCTTGGCCAGCGACAGGTAGCAGAACGCGGTGCCGCCGGCCGGGTGCACGCAGATGACCCGGCCGGCGCCGTCGCCCGGCCGGAACTCGATCAGGTTGCTCGGTGGCCGGCCCGACGCGCCCCGCCGCAGCCGGCCGCCGAGCGCCTCGATCGTCGGGTGCAGCATGATCTCGTGGACCGGCAGCGGTTCGCCGAACGCCTCGCCGATCGCGTGCGCCAGCTTGATCGCCGAGATCGAGGTGCCGCCCACGTCGAAGAACCGGTCGTTGATGCCGATCTCCGGGTGCAGCAGCAGGCGCTTCCAGATCTGGTAGAGGGTCAGCTCGATCTGGTCGCGCGGGCTGGCCAGGTTGACCTGCCAGGGCGCGCCGGTACGGGCCAGCCGCAGCACCTCGTCCCGGTCGAGCTTGCCGTTGGCGGTCAGCGGCAGCCGCGGCAGCTCCACGAAGAGTGACGGGATCATGTAGCCGGGCAACCGTCGCGACAGCGCCTCGCGCCACTCGCTGACCAGCAGCGGCGCCGCCCCGCCCCGGGCGACCCCGGCGACCAGCCTCGGCTCGCCGGCGGCGTCCGAGTCGATCAGCACCGCCGCCTCGCGTACGTCCGGCCGGTCCCGCAGCGCGGCCTCGATCTCGCCCAGCTCGATGCGGAAGCCGCGGATCTTGACCTGGCCGTCGCGGCGGCCGAGGTACCCGATGTTCCCGTCGGGCAGGAGACGCGCCAGGTCGCCGGTGCGGTAGAGCCGTTCCCCGGGCACGAACGGGTCGGGGACGAACCGCTCGGCGGTGGCCCCCGGCCGGCCCAGGTAGCCGCGGGCGACGCCGACGCCACCGATGTGGATCTCGCCGGTGACCCCGACCGGCACCGGCTCCAGCCGCTCGTCGAGCAGGTGGACGCGGGTGTTGGCCACCGGCCTGCCGATCGGGCACCGCCGGGCCGACGGCTGCGGGTCGAGGTAGGCGGTGCTGTAGACGGTGGTCTCGGTCGGCCCGTACCCGTTGAGGACCCGCAGCCCGGGCAGGGCCTGCTGCATCCGGTGCAGGCCCTGTTCCGGCAGGGGTTCGACCCCGACCAGCAGTTGGCGCAGCGCCAGCCCGGCCAGGCGGGCGGCCGGGTCCTCGTCGATCCACCGGACGAAGGCCGGCGGCAGGTAGGCCTGCACGACGCGGTGCTCGCGCAGCCAGCCCGTGAGCGCGGCCGGGTCGCCGCGCAACTCCTCGGGTACGAGGTGCAGGGCCCCGCCGGTGCTCAGCGGCAGGAAGATCTCCTGCACCGACACGTCGAAGCCGACGCTCGACCAGAGCGCCGCCGCCTCCCCCTCGGCGGCGCCGAGCCGCGACACCCAGTGGTCGAGCAGGTTCACGACGCCGCCGTGGGCGACCGCGACGCCCTTGGGGCGGCCCGTCGAGCCCGACGTGTAGATCACGTAGGCCAGGTTGGCGGGGTGCACGACGACGCCGGGCGGGCCGTCGTGGCGCCCCTCGGCCTCGACGGCGGCCAGGTCACCCTCGCCGAGCACCAGCGCCGGCGCGGCGTCGGCGACCATGCCGGCGAGCCGCTCCGGCGGCAGGGCCGGGTCCAGCGGCAGGTAGGCGGCCCCGGCCTTGAGCACGCCCAGGATGGCGACGATCAGCCCGGCCGAGCGCGGCGCGTGCAGGCCGACCACCTGGTCGGGGCGGACGCCCCGGGCGATCAGCGCGTGCGCCAGGCGGTTGGCCCGCCGCTCCAGCGTGGCGTAGTCGAGCCGCTCGTCGCCGTCGGCCACGGCGAGCCGGTCGGGGTGCCGCCGCGCCTGCGCCGCGATCCGCCGCACCACGTCCGCCGGCCCGGTGAGCGGCCGCGTGGTGCGGTTCCACTCGACCAGCAGGCGGTGCCGTTCGTCCGGGCCGAGCAGCCGCAGCACGCCGACCGGGGCCGCCGGATCGGCCGCCACCTGACCGAGCAGGCGGACGAAGTGCCCGGCCAGCCGGGCGATCGTCGCGGCATCGAACAGGTCGGTGTTGTACTCGAAGAGGACGTGCAGCTCGTCGGCGTGCTCCATCACCTCGACCGACAGGTCGAACTTCGCCGCGCCGGTGCTGCTCGACAGGGGCCGCAGCACCAGGCCGGGCAGCTCCAGCCGGCCGCGCGGGATGTTCTGGAGCACCAGCATCACCTGGAACAGCGGCGAGTAGCTGGTGTGCCGTTCCGGGTTGAGCGCGTCCACGAGCTGCTCGAACGGCAGGTCGGGATGGGCGTACGCGTCGAGCAGGTGCCGGCGGACGTCGGCCAGCAGCGCCGCGAAGGACTGCTCCGGGTCCAGCCGGTTGCGGATCACCACCGTGTTCACGAAGTGGCCGATCAGGCCCTCCACGTCGCGGTGGTTGCGGTTGGCGAACGGGGTGCCGACGCAGACGTCGTCCTGCCCGCTGTAGCGCCACAGCAGCACCGACAGGGTGGCCATGAGCGTCATGAAGAGCGTCGCGTCGCCGGCCCGGCCGACCTCGCGCAGCCCGCGGAGCACCGGGGCGTCCACCGTCGTGGCGTGGGTCTCGCCCCGGTAGCGCTGCACCGCCGGCCGGGGCCGGTCGGTCGGCAGGGCCAGCAGCGCGGGCGCACCGGCCAGTGTCCGCGTCCAGTAGCCGAGCTGGCGCTCCAGCTCGCCGCCGCCGAGGTGCCGGCGCTGCCACAGCGTGTAGTCCGGGTACTGCACGGGCAGCTCGGCCAGCGCGGCGGCCTCGCCCCGCGCGTACGCGTCGTAGAGCGCGGCGACCTCGCCGATCAGGATGCCGACGGACCAGCCGTCGGCCACCATGTGGTGCACGGTGAGCAGCCAGCGGTGCTCGTCGGGGGCCAGCCGCAGCAGGCGGCTGCGGACCAACGGGCCGGCGGCCAGGTCGAACGGCGCCCGCGCCTCGGCCACGGCGGCCTCGTCGGCCCGGCGGGACCGCTGCGGGCGGGGGAGCGCGGTGAGGTCCGTGACCGGCAGGGCGACCGGCCCGGCCGGCCGCACAACCTGGCAGGGCTCCTCGTCGACCAGGGCGAAGACGGTACGCAGCGCCTCGTGCCGGCGCACCACCTCGGTCAGGGCGCGGGCCAGCGCCGGCACGTCCAGGGCGCCCACGACGTCGAACGCCACCGGGTTGTTGTAGAAGGGGTTGCCGGGGGAGAGCTGGTCGAGGAACCAGAGCTGCCGTTGGGCGAACGCGACCGGCACCGGCGCGTCCGGTCGCGGCCGGCGGGGGATCGTGTCCGCGTCGGCGCCGGTCAGGATCGCGATCAGCTCTTCCTTGTGGAGCTTGAGGTCGGCCAGCAGGTCGGGCGTGAGGACCTCGCGGGAACCGGTGAGGCGCAGGCGGTCGCCGTCGACGCGCAGTCCCACCGCGTGCCGGTTGAGCGTGTCGAGCAACTCGAAGGCGTTCACAGTTCCACCGTGATCGTGTCGGTGGCCGCGGCGTCGGGCCCGGGCGGCTCCGCCCCGGGCCGGCCGCCGCCGAGCAGCGCGTAGACCAGCCGGTGGGAGGGTTCCAGGTCGAACAGGGCGGCCAGCTCCGCCGTGTCCAGCGCGCCGATCCCGCACAGGCCGAGACCGTGGTCGGGGGCGGCCATCGTCAGCAGCTGGGCCATGGCGCCCGCCTCGATGGCGGTGAAGGTCGCGCTCTGCTCCTGGTACAGGGGCTCGATGGCCGCGCGCTGCGCCACCAGGAAGAGCGCGAACGCGGCGGCCTCGAAGACCGGCCGGTTGACGAAGTAGTCGAAGGCGTCCGGGCTCAACTCGCGGTCGCGGCCGAGCGCCAGCAGCCGGTGCGCCGCCGGATCGTGGTAGTACGCCCCGCTCGGCACCCCGTCGACCCGTCCCGCCCGGACCAGGACGTACGTCTGCACGGCGTAGGTGCCGCCGGCGGAGCCGTACTGGAACTTGGCCCGGCCGTCGACCTCGCGCTCGCGCAGGGCGGCCAGCAGCCGGCCGAGCGCCCCGGCCGGCACCGGGCCCGCGTCGAAGCGGCGCACCGAGCGGTAGTCGGTGTAGCGCCGCTCGTACGCCGGGCCGGCCGGCGCGGCCAGCGCGACCGCCGGGGTGCCGGGCGCGAAGCCGCGGCGGCCCAGCCCGCCCGCCGTGAACGCGGCGCGCGCGGCCGGGTCCTCGACCACCGTGGCGGACCGCTGCGCGGTCGCGACGACGGCCCGCTCGGCGGTGTGCTCACGGAACATCCGCAGCAGGTCGGCGAGGGTCGGCTGGCGCATCAGCCGGGCCAGCTTCGGTCGGAAACCCAACGCCCCGGAGAGGGCGTTCGTGATCCGGACGATGTCGATCGAGGTGGCGCCGAGCAGCAGCAGGTTGGCGTCGGGCGCGACGACGGGCAGGTCGAGGATCTCGGCGACGATCTCCACCAGCCGGTTCTCGGCCGGATCGGTGAGCACCGGCGCCTCGACGACGGTCTCCGTCGACGGTTTCGGGTCGGGGAGCTGGCCGCGATCGACCTTGCCGTTGGCCGACAGCGGCAGCGCGTCGAGGACGGTGAACGAGGCCGGCACCATGTACGCCGGCAGCCGCCGCTCCAGGTACGCGACCAGGGCGGCCGGGTCCGGCGCGGGACCGTCCGGCACCACGTACGCGGCCAGCCGCTTCTCGCCCTGCGCGTGGCCGAGCAGCCGCAGCGCGGCGGTGCGTACCTGCGGGTGGCCCTCCAACGCCGCCTCAATCTCACCCAGCTCGATGCGGTAGCCGTGCACCTTGACCTGGCCGTCCTCGCGGCCGAGGAACTCGATCGTCCCGTCCGGGCGCAGCCGGCCCAGGTCGCCGGTGCGGTAGAGCCGCTCGCCGGTGACCGGGTGCACGACGAAGCTGGCCGCCGTCGCCGCCTCGTCCCGCCAGTAGCCCAGGGCCAGCCCGGCGCCGCTGATGTAGAGGTCGCCGGTGGCCCAGGTGGGCCGGGGGCGCAGGGCCTCGTCCAGCACGTGGACCCCCTGGTGGTCCAGCGCGCGGCCGTAGGGGATGCTGCGCCAGGCCGGATCGACCTCGTCGACCGGGTGGTGGATGGACCAGATCGACGCCTCGGTGGCACCACCGAGGCTCTCGACCCGGATCCCGGGCAGCGCCTTGCGCAGCCGGTCGGGGAGGGTGAGCGGGATCCAGTCCCCGGAGAGCATGGCCAGCCGCAGCGACGCCGGCGGCGGATGGCCGGCGTCGGCGTCGTCGAGCAGCATGCCGGCCAGCGCCGGCACCGAGTTCCACACGCTGACCCGGTGGGCGTGGGACACGTCCCGCCAGTGGGCGGGATCGCGGGCCAGCTCCGGGTCGAGCGTCACGACCGCCGCGCCGACCGCGAGGGTGCCGAAGATGTCGAACACGGAGAGGTCGAAGCTGAGCGCGCTGACGGCCAGGACCCGGTCGGCCGGCCCGACGCCGAAGCGCGCGGTGACGTCGAGGAGCGTGTTCACCGCACCGCGATGGTCGATCGTCACCCCCTTCGGCGTGCCGGTGGACCCGGACGTGTAGATTACGTACGCGACGTCGGTCTCCGCCAGGTCGACCGGCCGCAGCGCCGGCCCGCCCGCGGCGACGGCGGCCGCGTCCACCACCAGGCGCGCGACGCCCTCGGGCAGGGCCACCCGGTCCGAATCCACCAGGACCAGCCCCGCCCCGGCCCGCTGGAGCACCCGGGCCACCCGTTCGGCCGGCCAGTCGGGGTCGAGCGGCAGGTACGCGCCCCCGGCGTGCAGGACCGCGAGGGTGGCGACGACCTGCTTCCAGCCCCGGTCGAGCAGCACCGCGACGAGCTGGCCGGGCCGGACGCCGTGGTCCTGGAGCCGCCCGGCCAGCCGGCGCGCCTCGACGCGCACCGTGGCGTAGTCGAGCAGCCGGTCGGGAGCGAGCACCGCGGGCGCGGCGGGGGTCGCCAGCGCCTGCCGGTCGACCAGCTCGTGCAGGAGCCCACGGTCGGCCGGCGGGGCCGCCGGCACCGGCGGGGCGAGCGGCCCGTCCACGGTGGTGTACCAGGCGTCCGGCTCCTCCAGCCACCCGAGCAGCGTCCGGTACGCCGCGAACATCTCGGCGACCAGGCCGGCGGGGAAGAGCTCGTCGATGCTGTCCCAGTTCACGTGCAGCCGCCCGCCGGCCTCCAGGACCGTGTGGTCGATCCACACCTGCGGGGTCTGGGTGATGCCGTGCAGCACCTCACCGCCGAGCGCCGCCGCGAGGCCGCTGTCGCCGACGTCGGGCGCCGCCTCGGCCAGCGTGCTGTTGAAGACGACCGGCAGGGCCGCGTGGCGGGTGCCCCGGGCGCGGGCGAGTTCGCGGTTGACCCGTACGCCGCTGACCGCCGAGTGGTCGATGTCCTGCCAGAGCTGCTCCTGCACCGTACGGGCCCGGGTGACGAAGTCGACCCCGGCCGCCACGTCGACCTCCAGCAGCACCAGCGAGGTGAAGTCGCCGATCACCGCGTTGATGCCGGGATGCAGCGGCAGCCGGTTGAACAGCGGCAGGCTCAGCGTGAACCGCGACTGGCGGCTCCACCGGGCCAGCACCTGCGCGAACGCGGTCACCAGCAGCACCGACGGGGTCACCCCGTGCCGGCCGGCGACCGCCTTCAGCCGGCTCCAACGCTCCGCCGGCACCACCTCGTCGTAGCGGGTGAAGCGCGGCCGTCCGACGCTCTCCGGCTGCCGCTCCAGCGGTAGCTGCGGCGCGGGGGCCAGCGTGCCCACCCGCTCCCGCCAGTAGTCGAGGGCCCGCGCGTAGCGCGGCGTGCGCCGCAGGGCCCGCTCGGCCAGGACGTAGTCGCGGAAGGTCACCGTGAGCGGCGGCAGGTCGACGGCCGGGTCGGCGTAGAGCAGCGCCAGCTCGTGTTCCAGGATCTGCCCGCTGGCCGCGTCGAGGATCAGCGCGTCGAGGCTGACGTGCAGCCGCGCCTCGCCGTCGAGCAGCGTCACCGCGAACTCGAACAGCGGCCAGCGGCCGGCGTCGAACACCTGGTGGGACATCCGCTCCCGGGTCTCACCCAGCTTGCGCCCGGCGGTCTCCGCGTCGAGCCCGCGCAGGTCCTGCCGGGCCATCGCGTAGCGCGGCACGCGCGGCAGGACCCGCTGGACGCCGTCGTGGAAGACGGCGCGGAGCATGTCGTGGCGGTCGATCAGCCGGTGCAGCGCGCGGGTGAAGCGCTCCTCGTCGAAGTCGCGCAGCCGCAGTTCGCTGTAGCCGTGCGCGCCGACGCCGCCGAGTTCGATGGTGGACCCGCGGCCCACCCAGTAGGCCTCCTGGATGTCGGTGAGCGGGAACGGCTCGTGCCGGGCGGCGGGGTCTCCGACGAGCGCCGGGAGGGCGTCGGCGGCGGGGGAGCCCGCCTCCGCCAGCTCGGCCGCCAGGTCGGCCAGGACCGGCTTCTGGAAGAGGGTACGCAGCGACAGCCGCGCCGACATCCGCTCGTTGATCGCGTGGACGAGCCGGGTCGCCAGCAGCGAGTGGCCGCCCAGCGCGAAGAAGTCGTCGTGGGCGCCGACCCGGTCGCGGCGCAGCACCTCGGCCCAGATGGCCGCCAACCGGGCCTCCCGGTCGTCGCGCGGCGCGACGTAGGCGGTGGCGACGTCGGCCTGCTCCGGCGCGCGCAGGGCCCGCCGGTCCAGCTTGCCGTTGGCGGTCAGCGGCAGCCGGTCCAGCACCACCCAGCGGGTCGGCACCAGGTGCTCGGGCAGCAGGCGCCGCAGCTGCTCGCGGGCCGCCTCGGCGGTCACGTCGCCGACCAGGTAACCGACCAGGTGCGGGTCGCCGGGGGTGTCCTCGCGCAGCAGGACGGCCGCCTCGCGGACGCCCGGGACGTGCCGCAGGGCGCTCTCCACCTCGCCCGGCTCGACCCGGAACCCGCGCACCTTGACCTGGTCGTCGGCCCGCCCGACGAACTCGACGGTCCCGTCGGCCCGGCGGCGGACCAGGTCGCCGGTGCCGTACATCCGCTCGCCGGGCCCGGCGAACGGATCCGGCAGGAACCGCGCCGCGGTCGCCGCCGGCCGGTTGAGGTAGCCGCGCGCCAGGCCGGCTCCGCCGATGTAGAGCTCGCCGAGCACGCCGGCCGGCACCGGCTCGCACCGCTCGTCGAGCACGTACAGCCGGGCGTTGGCGATCGGCCGGCCGATCGGCGGCAACGCCGGCCAGTCGGCCGCCGCCGCGGTGGCCAGCGCGAACTGGCTGACCACGTGGGTCTCGGTCGGGCCGTACTGGTTGTAGAGGTACCGGCCGCCCAGCCCGGCCACCAGGGCACGGACGTCGTCGTTGACCCGCAGCGCCTCGCCGGCGGTGACGATCTCGCAGCCGGGCGCGAGCGGGGGAACGGCTCCGGTGAGACCGGCCAGCTGGTGCAGCACGGCCGCCGGCAGGAACGCCCGCCGTACGCCCTGCTCGGCGAGGACGTGACGCAGCTGGCCGAGGTCGCGGCCGCGCTCCTCACCGATCAGCACCAGCGTGCCGCCCTGGCAGAGGGTGCTCCAGATCTCCTGCGCGGAGACGTCGAAGCCGATCGACGCGAACTGGAGCACCCGTTCCGGCGCCGGGCTGCCCGGGGCGGCGTAGCGGAGCTGCCAGTCGATCAGGTTGTCCAGGCACCGCCAGGTCTGCGCCACGCCCTTGGGTTGGCCGGTGGAGCCGGAGGTGTGGATGACGTAGGCGAGGTGGTCGGGCCGGGTGCCGGGGTCGGGGCTGGCGGTGGGCCGGTCGGCCCAGCGGTGCGCGTCGGCGTCGAGGTCGACGAGGGGCGCGGTGGTCAGGCCGTCGAGGGTGGCGCGGGTCGCGGCGTGGGTGAGGACGGCGACCGGGGCGCCGTCGGCCAGCAGGTGCGCCAGGCGCTCGGCGGGGTGGGCCGGGTCCAGGGGAAGGTACGCCCCGCCGGCCCTGGCGACGGCCAGCAACGCGACGATCAGCTCCGGCGACCTGCGCAGGCAGACCGCGACGAGGGCGTCGGGGCCGACGCCGTGCTCGCGCAGGTAATGTGCGAGCCGGTTGGCGCGCGCGTCGAGGTCGCGGTAGGTGAGCGAGGTGCCCTCGAACGTCACGGCCACCGCGTCGGGGGCCGCGGCGACCCGCTCCGCGAACAGCGCGGGGATCGTCCGCCCGACCGGGTACGCGGTCGCGTCGTTCCAGGCCGCGAGGAGTTCGCGGCGTTCCGCCGGGTCGAGCAGGGTCAGCTGGTCGATGGGCTGGTCGGGGTGTGCGACGAGTTGGGTGAGGACGTGGCGCAGGTGGTGGATGAGCCGTTGGGCGGTGGCGGTGTCGAACAGGGCGGTGGCGTACTCGAGGCTGCCGGTGATACGGCCGTCGTGCTCGGCGAGCGCGAGCGTGAGGTCGAACTTGGCCGTGGTGTGGGGCGGCGGCAGGGCGGTGACCCGCAGGCCCGGGAGGGTCAGCTCGCCGTCGTCGGTGTTCTGCCAGGCGAACATGACCTGGAAGAGGGGGGTGTGGGCGAGGTTGCGGGTGGGGTTGACGGC
>NZ_JBHMIR010000018.1:0-140332 GCF_048060285.1 Micromonospora sp. LOL_025
CGATGGCGCCGCCGGTGAAGGCGAGCCCGGCAGCGGTCAGGGCGGTCTTACGCAGCATGTCGGTACGCATGATTCGTCTGCACCTTTCGATCGGGGGCACGCGACACACACCAAGGGGGGCGGGTGCGCCACGGGAAAGGAAAGGTCGAGATATCAAGAGGGCCGGTGCGGCGGTCACCCGCTCGGTGGCCCGAGGATGTAACCACCGTGGGCGGCCGGTCATACCGGCGGCCCGGCTCCCGGCCATCCCGGCGCGGTACTCGGTGGTCCGGGGGATGTAACCACGCCGGCCCGGCCCGGATTCCGCCGACCACCGGCCGGCGAGCGGCCGGGCCACGCGGCCACGATGGTTACAACGACCCGGCACCCCGGCCCATGCCCGCCCCACCCGTGGCGCCCACCACCACAAACCCGACATACAGGCACCATGCGCCCGATCGGGTGCGGCAGGGGCGAGTGCGTGCCGGTCGTGGTGAGGCGCGAAACGCCCAGACCGGGCCACCAGCTGACACCACGCCTGCATGGTCGACCGGGGTGTGCGGGGACGGGCGTCCCGGCGGGGCCCGCACGCCGGCAGTGCCGCTGCGCGGGTGGAGCCGCACATGCGGGAGGCGGGTCAGGTGGTGGGCGGCAGGCGGCGTTCGATGGTGACGGTGGTGCCCTCGGCGGTGGATACCAGGCGCACGTCGCCGTACGCGTTCATCAGCGTGGCGCCCCGCCCCCGGTCCATGGCCGGGCGACGGTCCCGCCAGGTGCCGAAGTCGCGCACCGAGATCCGCACCGTGCCATCGGCCACCCGCAGTCGCACCCGCACCTCGGGACGGGTGGGGCGTTGGGCGTGCTCGACGGCGTTGTTGACCGCCTCGGAGGCGGCCAGCAGGAGATCGGCCACGGTGTCCGGATCGACGTCCAGGTTCTCCAGCGAGGCCCGCACGTCCCGGCGCATCGCCGCCGCGGAGGTGGGCTGCGAGGGGTACGTCCAGCCCGTGTCCAGCGCGGCCGGGTGCGCGGGAGCCGGCCGCCGGGCCCCGTTGTGCGCGTACTCCCCGTTCCGGCCGACCGCCGGACCGACGCCCGGCGCGGCAGATGCGCCGCTCACCGGACCGCCACCCACCTCCGCCGGACCGCCACCCGAGGCCGGTGCGGCGGTCGGGGCACCCTGCGTGTCCGGGGTGCCACCGCCCACGGAATCGGCCGACGTCGCCGGCCGCGTGCCGGCCGCCGGCTCGGGCGCGCTCCCGCCGAGACCGCCCGCGTCGCGTGCGGTGTCGCCGAGGCCGTCCGGTTCGCGTGGCGTGCCGCCGAGACCGCCCGCCTCGCGTGCCGTGCCGCCGAGGCGGTCCGCGTCGGGCGCCGTCTCGTCCCGGTGGTGCCCCCGGGTGCGGGCGCCGTGCAGGGCGGACCGGATCCGGGCGATCAGCTCGGCTGCGGCGAAGGGCTTGACGACGTAGTCGTCGGCGCCCAGGTCGAGCCCCTCCACGCTGGCGTCCCCGCCGGCGCGGGCGGAGAGCACCACCACCGGCAGCGTCCGGGTGCCGGCCTGCCCGCGCAGCCGACGGACCAGCTCGAAGCCGTCGATCCCGGGCATCATCACGTCGGTGAGCACCAGGTCCGGCTGTTCCCGGCGGATCGCCTCCAGTGCCTGCCGGCCGTCACCGACTGTCTCCACCCGCCAGCCCTGCTCGCCCAGCAACCGGGCCAGGTACGCGCGCATGTCGGCGTTGTCGTCGGCGACGAGGATCCGCGCGTGCCGCAGCGCGTCCGCGTCACCGTACGCCGGCACCGGTGGCCCGGCCGGCGCGGACGCCCCCGCCTGCGCCGGGTCGGCCAGCCAGCCGACCGCCTCCTGGACGGCGGCCCGGGCCGCGTCCCCGACCCCGTCCGCGTCGGCGGCGGGCCCGGCGGTCCGCCCCGCGGCGGACCAGGGCAGCGCCACCGTGAACGTCGTCCCCGTCCCGACCCGGCTCTCCACCCGCACGTCGCCGCCTTCGAGGCGGGCCAGCTCGCGGACCAGGGCGAGCCCGATGCCGGTGCCCTCGTGGCTGCGCGACCGGGTGCCCTGCACCCGGTGGAAGCGTTCGAAGAGCCGGGACAGATCCTCCTCGGCGATGCCGATGCCCGTGTCGGCGACGGTCAGTCGTACCTCCTCGTCGTCGGCGGTCAGCCCGACCCGGATCCGGCCGACGAAGGTGTACTTCAGCGCGTTCGACAGCAGGTTGGTGACGATGCGTTCCCAGTTGACCGGGTCGACGGAGACCGCGCGGGGCAGCGGCGGGCAGTCGACCTCCAGGCGCAGCCCGGCGCGCTCGACGGCCGCCCGGAAGACGCTCGCCAGCTCGGTGGTGAGCCCGGCCAGGTCGACTTCGCGAGCGTGGCTGGGTGCCTGCCCGGCCTCCAGGCTGGAGAAGGTGAGCAGGCTGTTGACGAGGGTGAGCAGCCGGGTGGCGTTGCGCCAGGCGGTGTCGACCCGTTCCCGCTGCGTCGCCGGCAGGGGATGCTCGTTGTCGTTGAGGGCGTCGGCCAGCGGGCCGAGCATCAGCGTCAGCGGGGTCCGGAACTCGTGGCTGACGTTGGTGAAGAAGCCCGTCTTGACCCGGTCCAGCTCGGCGAGCGCCTCGGCCCGTCGGCGCTCCTCCTCGTACGCCTGCGCGTTGCGCACGGCGACGGCCACCTGCTGGGCCAGCAGCGCGTGGAACGCCCGGTACGCCTCGTCCAGCCCCCGGCTCGGGCTGACCCCGACCAGCAGCACCCCGAGGGGCTGACCCGCCTCGGCGGACGGCAGCGGCAGGGCGAGGGCGGTGCCGACCGGATCGTCCCACGGCCCCGCGGGCAGGGCGAGCCGCCGGTCGACGCCGGCCACCTCGGTCGTCGTGCCGAGGGCGGCCGCCGCCAGCCCCCACTCGTGCTCCTCGCCCGTCGGCAGCGTGCCGGGCAGGGCGGCGGCCACGGAATCCCCGCCGACGTGAGCGGCGCGGCGCAGCAGCGCGCCCTCGCGCAGGTAGATCGCGGCGAACGGGACGTCCAGCGGGTGCCCGCCGATGGCGTCGGCGAGCCGCGCGCAGGTGCTCTCGACGTCGACCGTCCGCCCGTCGCCGCCGACGGACAGGTCGCGCAGCAGGCGCAGCCGGCGCTCGCCGACGACCTGTTCGGTGACCTCGCTGCAGACGGTGAGCACCCCCACCGTGCGTCCCTCGTCGTCGCGGGCGGGGGCGTGCGAGACGCTGAAGTACGCCTCCTCGCGGTAGCCGGCGCGGTCGAGCAGCAGTTGCAGGGCCGGCACCCAGCTGGCGACCCCGGTCGCCATCGCCTCGTCGATCAAAGGGGCCAGCACGTCCCAGCCCTCGGCCAGGGTGATCCGCACGTCGCCGCCGAGCGCGTCGGGGTGCTTGTCGCCGATCAGGGCGGAGTACGCGTCGTTGTAGAGCTGGGTGAAGTGGTCACCCCAGAGCAGCAGCATCGGGTAGCGGGAGGAGAGGACCATCCGGACGGCGGCGCGCAGGCTCTGCGGCCAGCCGTCGACCGGGCCGAGTGGGGTGGCGGCCCAGTCCAGGCGCGCCATCAGCCGCCCGGTCTCACCACCGTCGGCGAACAGGTCCCCCGTGGGTCGCGTCACCCTCGGTCGCACCCCATCGCAGCCCTCACTTCCGGGCCCGACGACCCTTGCTGGCGTTACCCGCACATCCTGGCACCCGGCTTCAGCTGCACGCCCGCCGGCACCCCAGCGCGTCTCTGTACCCAGGCCTCCGCGTTTCCACACCTCGACCCACCAGGTCGGGTCGCAGGGGCGGACGGCGGTCAGCCCTCGGCGGCCGCCCGGCGGCGCAACAGCTCGACCGCCTCGTCGACCAGGCCGCCTTCGGTGAGCAGCGTCAGCAGCAGCGGCAGGTGCCGCCAGTCGCCGTCGTCGACCGCCTGCCGCAGCAGGTCGACCGCCTCGTCGCGCCGGCCCCGGGCGGCCAGCAGGGCGGCCAGCTCGTCCCGGGCGCGCGGATCACCCTGCTCCGCGGCGATCCGCCAGTACCGTTCGGTCTCGTCGGTGCGGCCCTCCTCGGCGAGCAGCGCGGCGAGCCGGGCGGCGGCGTGCCAGTCGCCGTGCTCGGCGCGGATCCGCAGCTCCGCCGTCCGCCCCCGGTCCGCCAGCAGGTCGACCAGGACGCTGCCCGCCCCGTTCGCACCGGCCCGGTCGAGATCGCGCAGGTAACCGGTCGGGTCGGGCACCGCCACCAGTCCGGCGGACTCCGGGCCGAAGAAGCGGCTGCCGCCGAACTCGCGCCGGAGCTGGTCGTCGAGGTCGTCGGCGAGCGCGATCATGGCCCGCAGGGCCAGCAGCAGATGGGTGGGGGCGAAGTCCTGCCCGAAGACGGGGATGGACGCCCAGACGGTGTCGCCGGTGCAGTAGACGCGCCCGACCACGAGCCCGTTGGTGAGATCGGAGAGCCGCCGGTACAGGGACTCGGTCGGGTCGACGCCGGTGAGCAGCGGCGAGAACACGTCGACCAGCGGCGGGTCGTCCTGTGCCCGTACGAAGATCATGGCCGAGCCGGCGCGGATGCCGACGTCGCCGTCGGCGTCGACGCGCAACTGGTCGGTGGTGACGCCGAGGAGGCCGGCGAGCACCGCCCTGACCCGGTGGGTCAGCTTCCCGCCGCCGTCGTCCTCGGTGTCGGGGTGGGGGAGCGGGCCGGTGCCGCGGGCGGTGACCGGCCGCGCGGCCAGTGCGGCGGCGAGCCTCGTCCGGGCCGGTACGGGAACGGTCGTGGCGGTGGTGGCCGGGCGGGCGGCCAGCGCGGAGACGAACCTGCCCAGCAGGTCCTCACGCGGCGTCATCGTGCTCGCCGCTCGTGCCGCTCGTGCCGTCCCGACCGCCGTCGGCCGGTCGTTCCGTCACCCGGACCTGGTCGAACATCTTGGCGATCACCAGCGGCGCCGCGACCCCGAACGTGAAGCTGGCGAAGGCCGTGGTGGCCAGGCCACCCGCCCCGGCCGCGGCGGCGAGGCCGGTGCCGGCCACGGTCCTGAGCAGCACCGCGAACACGACGATCGGGGCGTCCCGCCGGTCCCGCCACGGCCACTGCCACCGGCCCCCGGACTCGCTGGTCGGGCGCATCATCCCGGAGAGGTTCAGCGCCTCGGCCACCGCGCTGCCGACCAGTCCCCACATCGCGGCCATCCATAGAGACACATCCCTACCGTACTGACCGCCCGCCGCGGCGGTCGCACCAGCCCTCGGCTTCTCCCGGCGGCCACGTCGACGCCACCCCCGACGGTAGGGCGCGGGGGCAACGCGCCGCCAGTCGACGCTCCGCGGTCCCGTCGTCTCGCCGTCGGCGACGGCTCGTATCCTTTCCGCGAACCTTCGGTGGGCTTTCGAGGATGAAAGGACACGGTGTGAGTAACCGGGCCGAGACGTTGGAGTTCCAGGCCGAGGCGCGTCAGCTGCTCCAGCTGATGGTCCACTCGATCTATTCGAACAAGGACGTCTTCCTGCGTGAACTGATCTCGAACGCCTCGGACGCGCTGGACAAGCTGCGCCTGGCGTCGATGGTCGACAAGGAGCTGGAGGTCGACACCTCCGACCTGCACATCGAGATCGAGGTCGACAAGGCGGCGCGCACGCTGACCGTGCGGGACAACGGCATCGGCATGTCCCGCGACGAGGTGGTCCAGGTGATCGGCACGATCGCCAAGTCCGGGACCGCCGAGCTGCTGCGCAAGCTGCGCGAGTCCTCCGACGCCGGGGCGCGGCAGGAGCTGATCGGCCAGTTCGGCGTGGGCTTCTACGCGGCGTTCATGGTCGCCGACCGGGTGGAGCTGGTGACCCGCCGGGCGGGGGAGAGCGGCGGCACCCGGTGGGAGTCGGCCGGTGAGGGCACGTACTCCGTCGAGTCGGTCGAACAGGCGCCGCAGGGCACCTCGGTGACCCTGCACCTCAAGCCGGCCGACGACGAGGACAACCTGCACGACTACACCGCCGAGTGGACGATCCGGGAGATCGTCAAGCGGTACTCGGACTTCATCGCCTGGCCGATCCGGATGACCGTCGAGCGCCCCGGCGAGGGCGACCAGACCAGCACCGAGACCCAGACGCTCAACTCGATGAAGGCGCTCTGGGCCCGGTCCCGCGACGAGGTCGACGAGGCCGAGTACAAGGAGTTCTACAAGCACGTCAGCCACGACTGGGCCGACCCGCTGGACATCGTGCACATGAAGGGCGAGGGCACCTTCGAGTACGAGGCCCTGCTGTTCATCCCGTCGCACGCGCCGCTGGACCTGTTCGCCCCGCAGGGCCGCCGGGGCGTGCAGCTCTACGTCAAGCGCGTGTTCATCATGGACGACTGCGAAGCGCTCATGCCGAACTACCTGCGCTTCGTCAAGGGCGTCGTGGACGCGCACGACCTGTCGCTGAACATCTCCCGGGAGATCCTCCAGCAGGACCGGCAAATCCAGGTCGTCCGCCGCCGGCTGGTCAAGAAGATCCTGGCCACCGTCAAGGACATGAAGGCCAACCACGCCGAGCGCTACCGGACCTTCTGGACCGAGTTCGGGGCCGCCGTCAAGGAGGGCCTGATCGACGACACGGAGAACCGGGACACCCTCCTGGAGATCCTGTCGGTCGCCTCCACCCACGACCCGGCCGAGCCCACCGACCTCGCCGGCTACGTCGGCCGGATGAAGGACGGGCAGACCGACATCTACTACGCCACCGGCGACTCGCGCACCATGATCGAGAACTCGCCGCACATGGAGGCGTTCCGCGCCAAGGGCTACGAGGTGCTGCTGCTCACCGACCCGGTCGACGAGGTGTGGATCGAGCGCGTCGGCCAGTACGACGGCAGGACGCTTCGCTCCATCGCCAAGGGCCAGGTCGACCTGGACACCGAGGAGGAGAAGAAGGAGGCCGAGGCCGAGCGCGAGCAGCAGCGCAAGGACTTCGCCGACCTGCTCACCTGGATGGGCACCACCCTCGCCGACTCCGTCAAGGAGGTCCGCCTCTCCTCCCGGCTGACCACCTCGCCCGCCTGCGTCGTCGGCGACGCCCACGACATCACTCCGACGCTGGAGAAGATGTACCGGGCGATGGGGCACGAGGTGCCGGCGGTGAAGCGGATCCTGGAGCTCAACCCCGGGCACCCACTGGTCACCGGCCTGCGCAAGGCACACGAGCAGGGCGGCACCGAGGAGTCGCTGAAGGAGACCGCCGAGCTGCTCTACGGTCTGGCGCTGCTCGCCGAGGGCGGGGAACTGGCCGACCCGTCCCGGTTCACCCGCGTGCTCGCCGACCGCCTCGCCCGTACCCTCTAGCACCACGCACGGGCCGGCCGGCGGAGCGCCGCCGGCCGGCCCGCGACCGGTGGACTGCCACGCCCCGGCGGATCGCGGGCCGCCCCGTCGCCGCTCGCCGGAGCGGACCCACGCGTCGTCCTGATCCGGCGAGCACACCACCCTCCGCCTCGCGCAACGCACGCGGACCCGAGTCGTCCTCCGGAATCCGCCGTACCGGGGAAACTCATGCCGGTATTCGGGCGGCCGTTCGCGGCACGCGTCGTGAGCCTTGTTTCAGGTGCGCGTTCGAACGCCCGGCGGCCTTTCACGGCACACCATCAATCGCTGTCGTCGCATCGCCTTTCCGCCCGGCCGTCCGGGGACACGCGAGACCGCGGCGCGGCGGAGTGCCCGATGTCGGCCGCTGCGTCGTCTACCCTGTTCATCGTCGCGACCGGCGAGCAAGGAACATCCCGCAACTTGCAGGACGACGTGGTGCGCGCATGACCGAAGGCGTGGAAATTGCACATCGGCACATTGAAGAACGCTGATATTGACTTGCCCTCGGAATGGGCGCACCGTGAAGGCGTGCGGCGATAACCGGATCCTCGGGAAGTCGTTCGGCAATTCCGTTCGTGGCCATGGCACTCCAGGAGGCGGTCATGCGATTGGATCCGTTCGCGGGGGCGTATCTCGTCGATCCGGCGCGGGTGTGGCGGCGGCTGCTCGACGAGCCCGAGAGGGTGCACCACGACCCGGATCTGGGGCTGTGGCTGATCACCCGGCACGCCGACGTCCGCCGCGCGCTGAGTGACGCGGAGGCCTTCGGCAACGCCCTCACGCTGGCTCCGATCTACGACGTCTGCCCCGAGGCGATGGAGTTCATCGCCCGCATCGACGCGCCGCCCACCACCGCCGCCGCGGACCCCCCGGTGCACCCCCGGACCCGTCGGGCCCTGCGGGCGACCTTCGCCAACACCGCCGAACGCGTGGAGCGCCGCTACGGTGCGATCGTCCAGCGCCGGGTCGACGAGCTGGTGTCCCGGCTCGTCGACCGCTCCGACGGGCGGGCGGACCTCGTCGGCGAGTTCACCACCGAACTGCCCCTGCTGGTCCTGCTCGACATCCTCGGCGTGCCGGAGGAGGACGTCGGGCGGGTCAGGGCCTGGGGGGACGGTCAGATCGCGTTGCTCTGGGGGCAGCCGGAGCCGGCCGAACAGGTCCGGCTGGCGCGGGGTCTGTGGGAGTTCTGGCGCTACTGCGAGCAGTTGGTCGGCGCCCGGCTCGGCGGTGGCCGGTACGGCGACGACTACGTCAGCCGGTTGCTGGCGTACCGCGACGGTGACGACGAGGTGCTCACGGTGGCCGAGGTGTCGAGCATCGTGTTCAACCTCCTGGTCGCCGGGCACGAGACCACGGCCGGGCTCCTCGCCCACGCGCTGGACCAGGCGCTGTCGAGCCCGGGCAGGTGGCGGGAGCTCGGCGAGGACCCCCGGCGGATACCCGCGTTCCTGACCGAGACGCTGCGCTTCGCGCCCGCCATCGACGGTTGGCTGCGGGTGACCCGCCGGTCCGTGACCCTGGACGGCGTCACCATTCCGGCGGGTGCGCGCTGCCTGCTGCTGATCGGCGCGGCGAATCGGGATCCGGCGGTGTTCGCCCGTCCGGAACAGTTCGACCCGCACCGGTCCGACGCGGACGGGCACCTGTCGTTCGGGCACGGGCCGCACTTCTGTATCGGCGCGGCGCTGGCCCGGCTGGAGGCGGAGATGGCGCTGACCCGGCTCTGCCGGGCGGTTCCCGGACTGCGCCTGAGCCCCGGCCATCACCATTCGTACAAGGTCAACATCGCCTTCCGCGCGCACCGGAGCCTGCCGGTGGTCATCGACGCGACGGTGCCCTCCGGTGGCCCGGCGGCGCCCGTCGCCGGGTGACCGGTGGCCTCGCGACCGCGCCGGTCCTGATCCTCGGCGGGTGCGCGTCGGCCCGTGCGGTGCGGCGCTGCGCCGGCTGTATGCGGACCCGCCGTTAGGTCGCGGGGCCGGGCCGGTGGCCTCCGGTGGGGACTACCCTCCGAAGTTACGTCTTCACACCCGTCAGCTCATGGGTTAAGAATTGTCCCCTGCGAATACCCATTCATCGCCCAATGTCTATTGATGCCGATGCCGATGCCGGCCGGTCGGCGTCGTGAAGGTGAACACATGGATCGCACGCCCCCGTCGAGCGCCAACCGCTCCGGTGCCATCCACCGGTTCCGCGCCGAGCTGCGCACCTGGCGTACCCGTCAGGGGTTGACCCAGCGGGCGCTCGCGGAGCGGGTGCGGTTCAGCCGCGAGACGGTCGCCGCGGTCGAGTCCGGTCGCCGGTACGGCAGTCACGAGTTCGCCGTCCGCTGCGACGAGGTGCTCGGCACCGGCGGTTGCCTGGCGGCGTTGTGGCCGCAGGTCGCGGCGGAGCAGTTGGCGGCGGACGGCCGCCGCGGCCCCCGGTTCGGAAAGGTGGCAGGGCTCGACCCGGCCCCCGCGCCGGCGGTGGCGCGGCGGGACGCGCGCGACCCGGAGGCGGTCGTGGCCGCGATCGACGAACTGCGGGAGTTGATCGGCCAGGTGCTCGGCGGGCAGCCGGAGGCGGATCTCCCGCCGCGCCCGTCAGGCGGACGGTCCGGGCGCCCCTGACCTGCGCGGGCTCGGGACCGTGGGGCGGCCCGGCGCTGCTGACGCTGGGTACAGATGCCGGTACGGGCCGTTTGTACCACCGTCAGGTCTTCTCTGTGGGCGCGGGTTCCGGCGGAATGAGACGTGCAAATGGCAAGGTGCGCATTGGCCGTCTTGGATGAGTCGCGGGAGTCAATCTTGGCGTCGAGCACGAGGTCCCACGCGGCCCGACCCTACCCGACCGGCCGCCGCGGCTGGAAGATCGGCACCCGGATGCGCCTCATCGTGGCGGCCCCGCTCGTCGCCGTGATGGGATTCGCCGGTCTCGCACTGACCGAGAGCGTCCGCCAGACGACCCGCGCTAGCGACCTCGGGCTCCTGGCGCACCTCGGCGCCGACGCGGGCGACCTGGCCCACCGACTGCAACGCGAGCGCGTCGTCGCCGCCGACCTGCTCAGCCGGGGCGCGGCCGAGCAGCAGGAGGCCTTCGCCGACGCCACCGGGAGCACCGACGACGCCGTCGCCCGCTACCGCCGGCAGCGGGCGACGGCGCCCCCCGGGCCCGCCGCCGGCCAGACCCTGCTCCAGCGGATCGACCTGGCGCTGGAGGCTCTGCCGCCGCTGCGCGCGCAGGTGCGTACGGCGGCGCACGCCTCGGTGTCGGCGATGACCTTCAGCTACCGGATCGTGATCGCCGACCTGCTCGGCCTCCGCGAGAGCGTCACCCTCGGCGCGGTCAACGCCCGGATCACGGACGGCATGCGGGCCTCGGCGGCGCTGTCCAAGGCGGCCGAGGCGGCGGGCCAGCAGCAGGTCGCCGTCCTGCGCGCGGTCGCGGCCGACCAACTGACCCCCGCCATGCAGCAGGACATCACCGCCGCCCGGTCCGGCTTCACCGAGTCCAGCCTGTCCTTCCTGGCCCTCGCCCGGCCCGCCTGGCGGGGCTGGTGGGAGCAGGCCGGCAGCGGCGAGGACGCGCTGCTGCTCCAACGGCTGCAGGACGAGGTGTCGAGGACCCGGGCGGGGAGCCGGTTGCGGCTGGACCTCGGCGCCTGGGTCGAAGCGACCCAGCAGTGGTCCGTCCGCCTGGCCGAGCTGCGCCAACGGGTCGACGCGGCGGTGCTCGACGACATCCGCTCCGCCCACGCCGACCAACGGCGGCGCACGGCCGTGGAGGCGGCGGCCGTGGTGCTGGCCCTGCTGCTCACGGCCCTGGTCACCTGGGCGGTGGCGCGGCAGATCACGCGGCGCCTGCGCCGGCTGCGGGACGCGGCGAACGCCGTCGCCTTCGAACGGCTGCCGCAGGTGGTGGCCCGGCTCCAGCACCCGGACAGCTCGTCGGTGGACCCGGACGAGCTGGCCCGCCAGCAGTCCGCGGACGCCCTGGAGCCGTCGCGCGGGGACGAGATCGGCGAGGTGGGGGAGGCGTTCGCGGCCGTGCACCGGGCGGCCGTGCGTACCGCGGCCGAGCAGGCGGTCATGCGGGCCAACACGGCCGACATCTTCATCCACCTCAGCCGCCGCGAGCAGCGGCTGGTCGACGCGGTGCTGGCCCAGGTCGACAAGGTCGAGCGGGACGAGACCGACCCCGAACGGCTGGACCAGCTGTACACGCTGGACAACCTGGCCACCCGGATGGGACGGATCAACGCCAGCCTGCTGGTGCTGGGCGGGGTGGGGGTCGGGCGGGTACGCCAGCACGACGTACCGCTGCAACAGGTGTGCCAGGCCGCGCAGAGCCAGATCGAGCACTACGCCAGGATCCGCCTCGGCATGGTCGACGGCGACGTCGCCGTCGCGGCCGACTCGGTCGACGAGGTCGTGCACCTGCTGGCCGAGTTGATGGACAACGCCACCGGCTACTCCGCGCCGGGTACCGAGGCGTGGGTGACCGGCCGCAGCCTCGGCGACCGGGTGATCGTCCAGGTCAGCGACGAGGGCGTGGGGCTGTCCCCGCAGCGACGGCAACAGCTCAACGACCTGCTGGCCCGCCCGCCCGCCATCGACGTCGCGGCCGTGCGGGCGATGGGGCTGGTCGTCGTGGGACAGCTCGCCGCCCGGCTGGGTGTGGCCGTCCAGCTCCGTCCGGGCCCCCGCCGCGGCACCATCGCCGAGGCGGCGCTGCCGGGGGCGATCATCCGACCGTTGCCCCCGGAGGAGTACCTGCTCACGCCCACCAGGCCGTCGCGGCGCGCGGCGCGGACCACCCTCGCGTCGCCGGCGTACACCGCGGCCCCGGAACCGTGGGCGGGGAGCCCGGCACAACCGTGGGCGGGCGGGCCGCCGGCCGAGCGGGCACTGCCGGTGGCGCCGGTGTTCCGGCCCGCGCCGGCGCCGGCCGGGCGAGGCGACGAGCCGACCGAGGAACTCGTCATCTTCGAGGAGGTCAACCACTGGTTCCAGGCCGGCCACGACGACGCCACGAACGGCGGTCCGTGGGCCAGCCCCGCCGACGAGGCATGGCGGACCGCCGCCCGGGCCGACGCGCCCGAGGTGGTCGCCACCACCACGTCCGGTCTGCCGCGGCGTCAGCCCCAACAGCACCTCGTCCCGGGCGGCGTCACCGTGCCGCAGCAGCGCTCCGCGCCCCGCGACCCGACCCAGGTGGCCACCGCGATGGCCGCGTACGCGCGGGGCGTCGCGGGCCGTCGGCCCAACCTGATCAACAACTGACCCGACAGGGAGAGCACGTGACCGACCAACAGGATCTCGGCTGGCTGCTGGACGCCTTCGCCGCGCGCGCCACCGAGGTCAGCCATGCGATCGCGATCTCCAGCGACGGCCTGATGGTGGCCGCCAGCAGGGGCCTCCCGCCGGACCGGGCGGACCAGTTGGCGGCGACCGGCAGCGGGCTGGTGAGCCTGCTGCGCGGCGCGGCGGCCTTCTTCGACGCCGGCGCGGTGATCTCCAACGTGACCCAGCTCGAGGGCGGCTTCATGTTCTCGATGGCCTTCAACGACGGCGCGTCCCTGCTCGTGCTCGCCGACCCCCGGTGCGACGTCGGCAAGGTCTCCTACGAGATGACCGAGCTGGCCAACCGCATCGGCGACGCGCTGACCCCGGCGGCTCGGGCGGCACTCAGCCGCAGCCGCTGACACCCCGGCACCTCACGCCGGAACCCCCCATCCCTCCTGGAGAAGACATGTCGCTGACCATCCCCCGGCGCAGCCGTGCCCGCACCGCGGCCCTGCTCGCCCTCGTCCTGTTCGCCGCGACCGCCTGTGCCGACGGCGGGCGCGGCGCCGGCGCCGCCGGATCGATCAAGATCGGCCTGCTGGCGTCGCTGTCGGGCACGTACCAGGCGGTCGGCAAGGAGATCCGCGCCGGCTTCGAGCTCTACCTGGCCACCCACGACGGCAAGCTCGGCGGACGGCAGGTGGAACTCGTCGTCGCCGACGAGGGCAACGGCGCCGCGACCGCGGTGCCCGCCGCGACGAAACTGCTCAAGCAGGACCGCGTGGTCGCGCTCACCGGGATCGTCGGCGGTGGCTCCGTGGCCGCGGTCTATCCGCTGCTCAACGAGACCAAGGTGCCGTTCGTCGGCTCGAACGGGCGCCCGGAACTCAAGGACGTGTCCCGGATCTGGCACACCTCGTACCTCTCCGACGAGCCCGGCGAGGCGATCGCCCGCCACGTGCGCGACAACGTCGGGGGCAGCGTCTACGCCATCGGCCCCGACTACCAGGGCGGCTGGGACGAGCTGCGCGGCTTCACCGACGCGTTCGTCAAGGAGGGCGGCAGGCTCGCCAACGCCGACGGCAAGACCACCTTCACCCCGTTCCCGACGACCACCAACTTCACCCCGTACTTCGCCCGGATCAAGGCCTCCGGGGCGGACGCCGTCTACACGTTCTACGCGGGCAGCGCGGCCGTCGACTTCGTCAAGCAGTACGCGCAGTCGGAGATCAGCGACCTGCCGCTCTACGCCGCCGGGTTTCTGACCGAGGGCGGGGTGCTCGACGCCCAGGGCGAGGCCGCCCGCGACGTCTACTCGGTGCTGAACTACTCGCCCGACCTGGACAACGCGGAGAACCGCGCCTTCGTGGCCGCCTGGAAGGCGAAGAACGACGGCTCCCCGACCACGTACGCCATGGCCTCCTACGACGCGGCGGCCGTGCTGGACCGGGCCATCGCGGCGGCGGGGGAGGACCCGACACCGGAGAGCATCAACGCGGCCATCGGCAAGCTGGGCCAGATCGCCAGCCCGCGCGGCACCTGGCAGTTCTCGCCGAGCACGCACGCGCCGGTGCAGAAGTGGTACCTGCGCCAGGTGCGCCAGGACGGCCGGGCGTTGTCCAACACCGTCGTGGGTGACCTCGCCACCGTCGGCGGGTGAGCGCCGTGGCGGGCGGCATGCGGATCGACCCGTACCTGGTCCCGGCCCTGGACGGGGTGGCCTACGGGCTGCTGGTCTTCGTCGCCGCGGCGGGACTGGTGCTCTGCTTCGGCGTCGCCGGCATCCTGAACCTGGCGCACGGCACCCTGTACGCGATCGGCGGGTACACCGCCGCCGCGCTGCTGGACGGCGGTTGGCCGAGCCTGGTGCTGGCGCTGGCCGTCGGGACCGTCGCCGCCACCGCGGCCGGCGCGCTGGTCGCCGGTCTGCTCACCCGGGTCGCCGCGCGCAGTCATCTCACCCAGGCGCTGCTGACCTTCGGGGTGGCGCTGGCCGGGGGCAGCCTGCTCGCGGGGGCGTTCGGGCCGGACGACCCGCCGGTGCGCGTGCCGGCGGCGCTGGACGGGTCGGTGGTCGTGGCCGGGCACCGCTACGCGGCGTACCGGCTGGTCTTCATCGTCGTCGCCGCCGTGCTCGCCGGCCTGCTCCACGTCGCGGTGCGCCGCACCCGGGCCGGGATGCTGGTCCGCGCCTCCGTCGACGACGCCGAGATGGTCGCCGTGCTCGGCGTGAACCCGGCGTGGATCCGCGTCGGCGTGCTCGCCGTCGCCGGGGCGCTGGCCGGCGCCGCGGGCGTGCTCGGCGCGCCGATCATCGGTCCCGGCCCGGACACCGCCGACGCGGTGCTGCTGCTGTCGCTGGTGGTCGTCGTCCTCGGCGGGCTCGGGTCGATGACGGGCACGCTGCTCGCGGCCCTGGCGGTCGGGCAGATCCAGACCCTCGGGGTGGCGCTCGCCCCGTCGGCCGCCCCGTTCCTGCTCTTCGCCGCCATGGCCGCTGTCCTCGCGGTGCGGGCGCGGGGCCTGGCGACGGCCCGGAGGACGACGTGAGGGACGAGGCGGTACGCGCGCTGCGGCGCGGTGTCGCCGCCCTCGTCCTGGCCGGCCTGGTGCTGGCGCCGTGGGCGGTCGACGACTACACCGTGGCGCTGCTGGCCCGTACCCTCGCGCTGGGCCTGGTGGGGGTGAGCGTCGCCCTGCTCACCGGCGTCGCGGGGCTGCCCACCCTGGGGCAGACCGCGCCCTACGCGGCGGGCGCGTACGCCAGCGCGGTCGTCGGCAGCCGGCTCTCCGACGTGGCGGTGGTGCACCTGGTCGTCGCGGCGGCGGCCGGGGCGGCGCTGGCCGCGGCGACCGTCCCGCTCGTGGTGTACGCCCGCGGTGTGATCGTCCTGATGATCACCCTGGCGATCGGCGAGCTGGTGGTGACCGTCGTCGGGCGGTGGCGTTCGGTCACCGGCGGCACCGACGGGCTCGCCGGGGTTCCGCCGGTGCGTCCCCTGTGGGGGTTGCCGGTGCTGGCCACCGACCGGGCGCGCTACCTGTACGCCCTGGCTGTCGTCGCCGTGCTGGTCGGCGCGGTGTTGCTGATCCTGCGCACCCGGGTCGGCCTGCTGCTGCGGGCCGGCCGCGACGACGAGGCGCGGCTGCGGGCCAGCGGCCACCGGGTGCCGGCCCACGTGGCGGCCGTGCACGTGGCCGCGGGGGCGGTCGCGGGCGCCGCGGGCTCGCTGCTGGTGGTCGCCCAGCAGTTCATCTCGCCGGCCGACTTCGGGTTCGACACCTCCGCCCTCCTGCTGCTCGGGGTGGTGGTCGGCGGCGTCGCGTCCGTGGGCGGCGCCCTGGTCGGTGTCGCGATCGTGATCGCCGCCCGGGACTGGCTGTTCGGCGCGCTCCCCGGGTACGCACCCCTGGTGCTGGGGGTGGCGTTCGTCGTCACCGTCTACCTGCTGCCCGGCGACGGGCGCCGGCCTGCCGGCGTGCGGGGCCGGCTGCTGCCGGGACTGCCGGCGGGCTCTCCTGGTGCGGAGCGGCCGGCGCCGACGGGGGCGCGCGCATGACGCCGCTGCTGTCCGCCCGGGGCGTCACGGTCCGCTACGGGTCGCTGCTCGCGCTGGACGGGGTCGACCTGCGGATCGACCACGGGCAGCGGCACGCCCTGATCGGGCCCAACGGCGCCGGCAAGTCCACGTTGCTCGACGTGCTCGGCGGGGCGACCCCGGCGGGCGGCGGCCGGGTGCTGCTCGCCGGCCGGGACGTCACCCGGCTCGACCCGGCCGCCCGGGCCCGGCGGGGCATCGGTCGGATCCACCAGCGTCCCGCAGTCTGGTCCACCCTGACCGCCACCGAGAACGTGGTGGTGGCCGCGCTGCCCCACGCGGTGCGGCCCGGCCGGTGGCGGCCGGGCGCGCGGCGGTGCGCCGCGGAGCGTACGGCGGGCGCGTGGTTGGAGCGGATGGGCCTGCGCGACGTCGGCGCGACTCCCGCCGGTCAGCTCGCCCACGGGCAGCGCCGGCAACTCGAGATCGCCATGGCGCTGGCCGGTCGCCCGCGGCTGCTGCTGCTCGACGAGCCGGCCGCCGGCCTGTCCGTCGTCGAGGTCGGCCGGCTGGTGGAGTTCCTGCGGACCCTGCCGCGCGCCGTCGCGGTGCTGCTGGTCGAGCACCGGCTGGACCTGGTGTACGCGCTCTGCGACCGGGTGACCGTGCTGCGGGACGGCCGGACGGTGGCCACGGGGACGCCGGCCGAGATCCGCGCCTCCGGTCCGGTCCGGCAGGCCTACGCGGAGGGGGTGTCGTGATGCTGCGGACGGAGCGGCTCTGCGCCGGCTACGCCGGCGGGATCGTGCTGCACGAGGTGAGCCTCGACGTTGCGGCCGGCACCGTGCAGGCGGTGGTGGGCCGCAACGGGGCCGGCAAGAGCACCCTCGTGCACGCCGTCGCCGGTCTGGTGCGGCCCTCCGGGGGGCGGATCGAGGTCGACGGCGTGCCGGTCGCCGGCCGGCAGCCGCACCGGATCGCCCGGTGCGGGGTCGGCCTCGTCCCGCAGGGCCGGCGGGTCTTCTCCCGGTTGACCGTGGCCGAGCACCTCGCCCTGGCGGCGGTGCCGTGGCGCGCGGCGACACCCGGGGGCGAGGGGTGGACCGTCGCGCGGATCCTGGAACTGCTGCCCCGGCTGGCGGCCCGGCTGCGCCACCGCGGCGACCAGCTCTCCGGCGGCGAGCAGCAGATGCTGGCGATCGCCCGGGCCCTGCTCGGCCAGCCGAGGGTGCTGCTGCTCGACGAGCCGTGCGAGGGGCTCGCTCCCGGCCTGGCCGCCCGGGTACGCGACCTCGTCGGCACCCTGGCCGGCACCGGGCTGGCCGTGCTCCTCGTCGAGCAGCAGCTCCAGCACGCCGTCGAGATCGCGGACCGGATCGCGGTGCTCGAGTACGGCCGGGTGGTCTACGACCGCCCGGCGGACGAGGCCCGGGCCGAACCGGGCCGGCTGGCGGCGATGCTCAGCGTCGCCGCCGTCGCGGAGCTGCCGGCTCCCCGACCGGTGCCCGGGCACCGGGCCGATCCCGTGCACCTGACCCGACCACCTTCCACAGGGATGAGCGACGATGCCGACAGACATCCGTGACACCGAGTACACCTTCGACAACGCCTCCCCGGAGGCGGTGCCCCAGCTGCGGGCGCTGGAGTCCTTCCTGGATCCGATCACGGCGGCCCGGATCGGCGCCCCGGTGCTCGCCCCGGGCGGGGTGTGCTGGGAGATCGGCGCCGGCGGGGGCTCGGTCGCCCGGAGCATGGCCGAGGCGGTCGGCCCGGCGGGGCGCGTGCTGGCGACCGACATCGACGTCGCCCGCCTCGTCCCCGCGGCCAACCTCGACGTCCGTCGGCACGACGTGCGCAACGAGCCGCCGCCCGGCGACGCCTTCGACCTCATCCACGCCCGGCTGGTGCTGCTCCACCTGCCGGAGCGGCGGCGCGTGCTGGCCTCGCTGACCGGCGCGCTGGCCCCGGGCGGATGGCTGGTGGTCGAGGAGTTCGACTGCACCGTCCCGCTGCGCGTGCTGACCGCGCCGAGCGACGACGCGGCGAAGCTCTTCGCCCACGTGACGGACGCGATGCTCGGCGTCCTGCAGAGCAACGGCGCGGACCTGGCCTGGGCGCAGGACGTGCACGGGCACCTCGCGTCGGCGGGACTGGTCGAGGTCGACACGGTCACCCACTCGCGGAGCTGGCCCGGCGGCTCGCTCGGCGCCTCGCTGTACGAGACGAACTCCCGGCAGCTGGAGCCGGAGCTGATTGAGGCGGGGGTGTCCCCGGGGCAGCTGGAGGCGTTCCGCCGGCTCCTGCGCGACCCCGGGTTCGTCGTGATGTCGTACCAGTTCGTGTCGACCCGGGGACGGCGTCCGGCCCGACGGTGAGGCCGGCCGCCTCGCCCGCGCCACCGTCGGCCGCACCGACCGGCCGGCGGGGCGTTCGGCTCGCCGTGCCGCGCACGTACGAACTGGACGGCGGCGCGCGTGGAGGGGCCACCAAGCCCAAGGTGCGGGCGGTGCCGGGTCGCTGCCGGTCTGCTGCCCGAACCCGTCTCCTGATCGCGGTGCGGATCGTCAGAAGCGGGCGCTGTCCGAGCTGCCAGCGCGCACGTCGGACGGCATGACGGTGCGCTACCCCGTGAAGTAGGCGGCGCTCTGCGGGTCTGCCGGGTAGTAGGACTCGATCGCGATTTCGTCGATCGTGATGTCCATCGGGGTGCCGAAGGTGGTGATGGTCGAGAACAGCCGCAGCTCTCGTCCGCCGATCCGGAGGATCATCGGGATCACCACGTCACCGTCGACCCGTTGGCCCGTCGGCTCTCCGGGCAGAGGGTTCAGCAGTTCGTCGTAGAGTGCGGTGAGTTCCGCGTCGGGAGCGGTGGCGAGCTGGCGCGAGATCCGGTTGCGGAACACCGCACGCACGTCTGCCAGGTTGACGACCAGGGGAGCGAGCCCGCGCGGGTCCAGGCCCAGGCGAACGAGGTTCACCGGTGGCCGCAACAGGTCGGGAGCGACTTGAGCGAAGAACGGGTCGACCGCGCGGTTCGTCATCACGATGTTCCACCGGCGGTCGAAGACCAGCGCCGGATACGGCTCGTGCGCCCGGAGCACCCTGCGGACGGCTTCGAGGGCAGCCGACAGAGCGGTGCCGTCGAGCGGACGCTCCGCGTACCGGGGGGCGAAGCCGGCGGCGAGCAACAGCCGATTGCGATCACGCAGCGGCACATGGAGCTGATTGGCGAGCCGGAGGATCATGTCCGCGCTCGGCCTGGACTTGCCAGTCTCGATCAGACTGACGTGACGAGCCGAGACATCCGCGGCGATCGCCAGGTGGAGCTGGCTGAGCCCTCGGCGCTGCCGCCACTGCCGCAGGAGTTCCCCGACCGTAGACACGATCATGAGCGTACTCATCGTTGCGCCGGGCGCCATGAAGTGCGAGTTCATCGACAACCGAACGGGCCGGGGGAACACTTGCGGCCATGACCAGGGAGAACAAGAGCATCGTCCGACATGCGCTGGCGGGGCTGATCGAGACGGGCGACGTCGATACGCTCGCCTCATCCCTCAGCGGCGAGTTCATCCACCACCGGCCGGATTCGACGACCTCGACCAGGACGGAATGGCTCGCCGCCGTCCGCGCCGCGCTGGGCCCGACCGCCGGAATGCAGGTCGAAATCCTTCACCTGCTGGCCGACGGCGACCACGTCGTGGTGCACTCGCGACGCAGGCTGCCCGACGCGGGACCGGAGATCGTGGTCGTCGACGTCCTGCGTATCGCCGACGGCCTCATCGCAGAGGCATGGGAAATCATCGAACCGGTGGCCCACACCGCCGCCAATGGGCGGTGGTGGGAGTCTGCCCATCGTTGACCGGGGGTGTTTGGCCACGACAACTCCTGATCAGGTCAGCTGGTGCGACGACCGTGGAACCTGAGCCCGCTCCGGCGGAGTCAGGGGAGTCGGGCCCCCGCCGGGGTGGCCGGCACCAGGCGACGGGTGATCCACAGCGGCGAGGTGACCGCGTTGCCCATCACCACCGAGTGGGCGCCCGCCGCGAACGCCTGCGCGATCTGTTCGGCGCTGCGGTAGCGGCCCTCGGCGATCACCGGCACGGCCAGCGCGCCGACGAGCCGGGCCAGCAGCGTCAGGTCCGGTCCGTCGGTCGGCGGGCTGGCCGGGGTGTAGCCGGCGAGGGTGGTCGCGACGGCGTCCGCACCGGCCCGCACGGCGGCCACGCCCTCCTCGACGGTGGAGACGTCGGCGAGGACCAGCGCGTCGGTCCGTTCCCGGACCGCCCGGACGGTGTCGGAGAAGCTGCGCCCGTCCGGACGGGGACGGTCGGTGGCGTCGACGGCGACGATGTGCGCGCCGGCCGCGGCGACGTCGAGCGCGTGCGCCGCGGTGGGAGTGATGAACACCCCGTCGACGCCCTGCTTGTGCAACCCGATGACTGGCACGTCGACGGCGGCGCGGATCGCCCGGACGTCGGCGGTGCCGTTGGCCCGGACGGCCACCGCGCCGCCCCGTACCACCGCCGCGGCCACCCGGGCCTGGACGTACGGGTCGCGCATCGGGTCGTCGGGATCGTCGAGCACCGGCTGGCAGGAGACCACGAGGCCGCCGGCCAGCTCGTCGAACACACTCACGCTCTCGTCCTCTCGTCGGTGACCACGGCGGGGCTGTCGCCCGTCTGCCGGCCGTGGCCCGGGTGGTGGCCCGCCAGCCGTGCGGCGCCCACGACGACCGCGTCGGCGCCGAGCGCCGCGGGGAGCAGGGTCACGTCCGCCCAGGCCACGGGCAGTTCGGCGGTGAAGGCGGCGCGGACGCCGGGGAGCAGGGCGTCGGCCGCCCCGCCCGCGAGCACCACCGCCTGCGGGTCGAGCAGGGCGACCAGCCCCGCGAGCGCCCGGCCGAGGGCCGTGGCGGCACGGTCCACCACCTCCCGTGCGGTCGGTTCGCCGGCCGCCGCCCGCTCGGCCACGGCCCGTCCGGTGATCCGCAGGCCGGTCCCGAGGGCGTACGCGGCGGACAGCCCCGTGCCCGAGGCGACGCCCTCCAGGTGCCCGTACCGGCCGCAGCCGCAGCGCAACCGTTCGGCGCCGGGAGCCGGGAGGTGCCCGACCTCGCCGGCCCCGCCCCGGGCGCCCGTGACGATCCGGCCGTGTTGGAGCATCGCGCCGCCCAGGCCCGTGCCGACCGCGACCAGCAGCAGGTCCCGCCGGTCCCGGCCCGCGCCGACCCAGCTCTCGCCGAGCGCGGCGGCGTTCACGTCGTTGGTGACCCGGACCGGTCGGGCCAGCCGCTCGGCCAACTCGTCGGCGACCGGCGTGCCGGACCAGCCGGGCAGGCTGTCGGTGGCGTACCGGATGGTGCCGGTGGCCGGATCGACCGTGCCGGCGGTGCCCACGCCGACCGGGCCGGCGCCGCCCGGATCGAGCAGTTCCCGGGCGAGCCGCGCGGCGGTGTCCAGCACGGCGGCCGGCCCCGACCCGGCAGGGGTGGGCGCCAGGCGACGCCCGAGCACCGCCCCGTCGGGTCCGACCAGCGCCGCCGCCGTCTTGGTGCCGCCGATGTCGAGGCCCACCAGGGGCGCCGGCACCGTCATCCCTTGAGCCCGGTGTGCGCCAGGCCCTCGACGAACTGCTTCTGCGCGATGACGAAGACCACCAGGACCGGCAGCGCGGTCATCGACGCCGCGGCGAGCTGGACGTTCCACATCGGGCCGCCGTAGGCGTCGACGAACTGGGTGAGCGCCTGCGGCAGGGTGAACTTCTCCGGCGAGGAGAGGAACACGATCGGTTCCAGGTAGAGGTTCCAGCTGTGCAGGAAGGTGAAGATGGCGACCGCGCCCAGCGCGGGCCGGGACAGCGGCAGGGCGATCTTCCAGAAGGTGGCGAACCGACCCAGCCCGTCCACCCGGGCCGCCTCCTCCAGTTCGCCGGGGAGGCTGATGAAGAACTGCCGCATGATGAAGGTCGCCAGCACGCTCGGCGCGCCGAGGATCGGCACGAGGATCAGCGGCCAGTGGGTGTCGACCAGGCCCAGCTTGAAGAACATCTGGAACAGCGGCACGATCGTCACCTCGCTCGGGATGAGCAGGCCGGCGAGGATCACCAGGAAGAGCACGTTCTGGCCCCGGAAGCGGATCCGGGCGAAGGCGTACCCGGCCAGCGCCGCCACCGCCAGGGTGCCGACGGTGACCACCAGCGCGATGTAGAGGCTGTTCAGGTACTGCTGGCCGAACGGCTGCAACTCGAACACCCGCCGGTACGCGTCCAGCTCGGCGTCGACCGGCAGCAGTTTCGGCGGGAAGGCGAAGATGTCCGCCACCGGCTTCAGCGACGAGGTGACCATCCACCAGGTCGGGAAGACGAACGGGACCGCCAGGACCATCAGCACCCCGTAGAGCACCAGCTTGGTCCGGCGCGACAGCTCACGACTCATGGTGGACCCACCTCTTACGCATCTGCCACTGGAGCACGGTGAGCGCGAGCACGATGACGAACAGGACGATCGACAGGGTGGCGCCGTAACCGAAGTGGTGGAACTGGAACGCCTGCTGGTACAGGTAGTAGACGAGCACCGTGGTGGAGGTGCCGGGGCCGCCCTGGGTGAGCACCGCGATCTGCGCGAAGACCTGCAACGAACCGACCACCGTGATGATCGACGTGAGCAGGATGGTCGGGCTGATCATCGGTACGGTGATCCGCCAGAACTGGCGCAGCCGGCTCGCCCCGTCCACCTCGGCGGCCTCGTACAGCTCGGCCGGCACGCCCTGGAGAGCGGCCAGGAAGAGCACCATGTTGAGGCCGACGTTCTTGAACACCTGCACCACGACGACCGAGAACATGGCGGTGCCCTCACCGCGCAGCCAGTTCGGCCCGTCCACGCCGACCGTGTCGAGCAGACCGTTCACGCCGCCGTTGTCCTGTAGCAGGAACCCCCACACGATGGTCCAGGCGACCAGCGAGACGACCACGGGGGAGAAGAACAGGGTGCGGAACACGATCGTCCCGCGCAGCTTCTGGTTGAGCAGTACGGCGAGCAGCAGGGCCAGGCCGAGGTTGAACACCACCAGCCCGACCGAGAAGAGGCCGGTGGCCCGCAGCACCGAGCCGAGGTTGGTGTCGTCGGCGAGGTTCGCGTAGTTCTCGGTGCCGACGAACTCGAACGTGCCGGCCAGCACGTTCCACTCGTGCAGGCTGTACCAGACCACCAGGATCAGCGGCAGGATCACGAAGACGGCGCTGCCGAGCAGTTGGGGGGCGATGAACAGGTAACCGGTGAGCTGGTCGCGGCGGCGGCTGGTCCAGTACGGCCGCGACCGGTCCCGGGTGGGCGGGGCCTCGACCCCGCCCACCGTCGTGTCCGTCTGGGACATGGTCAGGCTGCCCTACTTCGCCAGCAGCGGCTGGATCTTGGTGCAGACACCGTCGAGGACGGCCTTGACGTCCGCGTCGGCCTTCCAGAGCGGGTCGAGCCCGGCGCGCACCTGCTGGCTGAGCTCGGCCTGCCCGGCGTGACTGGGCTTGACCACGCCGTTGGTGATGCCGTCGATGACGACCTTCTGCAACTGCTCGGGCTTGAGCGTCGGGTTCGACTTGGCCAGCGTCTCCGCGGTGAGCTGCGACTGGCGCGGCGGCGGGAAGAACTGGGCCAGCTTGGCCGAGTTGGTGGGGTTCGTCAGGAAGGCGAGGAAGCCCGCCGCCGCGTCCGCGTTCTTGCTCTTCTTCATCACGCCGACGCCGGCCTGACCGACCACGGAGTAGCTCCCCTTCGGCCCGGCCGGCAGTGGCACCAGGTCCCAGCCGAAGCCGTCCGGCTTCAGCAGCGAGGCGCGGGAGATCTGGGTGACGGTCATGGCGGCGTCACCGGCGAAGAAGTCGGCGGTCGTACCCGGGCCGGGCAGCGCCTTGCCGGTGAAGATCGCCTTGTGCAGGGTGGTCATCGCCTCGACCATCTCCGGGGCGGCGAAGCCGCAGGACTTGCCGTCCTCGCTCCACGCCTGGGCGCCCCAACCCGTCCACACGGTCGACAGGTTGTCCCAGCCCTTGTAGTCGAAGTCGCGGATCACCAGGCCGGCCTTGCCGGTCACGCCGGCGGTGGCGCCGGCGACGGTCAGCGCGGTGTCCCAGTTCCACTGCCCGGCCGCGATCAGCTCGGCCGGGGTCTTCTGCCCGGCCTTCTTGAGCAGGTCGGTGTTGACGAAGACCCCGAACGGCGAGGTGGAGAACGGGTACGCGTACAGCTTGCCCCCGTTCTGCCAGAGCTTGAGCGTGGCGGGGGAGATGTCCTCGTACTGGTAGCCCTCGGTCTTCTTGAGCTTGTCGTCCAGCGGCAGCAGTGCGCCGGAGGCGACGAAGTCGGGGGCCGAGTTCTCGAACACCCAGGCCAGGTCGGGCGCGTTGCCGCCGGCGATCTGCGTGGTCAGCGTCGTGGTGTAGTTCTCGAACGGCAGCGGGTCGAACGTGATCGCCGCGACGTCCGGGTTGGTCTTGCGGTACTCGTCGGCGATCTCGTTGAAGAGCTTGAGGTGCGCCTCGTTGGCGGACCAGACGGTCATCCGCAGACTGGCCGGACCCTTGTTCTCGGCCTCGTCACCGCCACCGCAGGCGGTCAGCGCGAGGACACCGGCCAGTGTCGCCGCGACACCGCGCACAGCCTTTCCCAATCTCATGATCTTCTCCTAAACGGGGGTGTTCAGTAGCCCGCGATCTGAGGCCAGCGCGATTCCACGCCGGCCGCCGAGAGGCGGTCCTGGAAGTCGGCCAGCAGGCGGGGGGTGCCGCGGACCGCGCGCGGGGACTCGCCCCGCGCCAGACAGAAGTCGGCGAGCAGGCCGGCGACCTCGCCGACGTTCCACTCGACCGGGTGCAGCCGGTAGCTGCCGTTGGTGATGTGGGTGGTGCCGATGTTCTTGCCGGCCGGGAGCAGGTTCTCGACCCGCTGCGGGATCAGCGCGCCCAGCGGGATCTCGAACGGGCACGACCCGACGTCGATGTAGTTGTCGCCACCGGTGGAGGGGTGCAGGTCGATGCGGTACATGCCGACGCCGATCGAGTCCGGGTAGGCGACCGCGCCGTGCTCGCCGCGCACGGCCAGCGACAGGTCCTGCTCGACCACCGTGTACTCGGCCCGGATCCGGCGCGACTCCCGGATGTAGGGCGCCTGCGCCAGGCCGTCACGGCTGCCGGTCACGTCGCCGCGCAGGCGCAGGCCCGGGAAGCCGGTCCCGCCGTCCGGCCGGGGCGCCTCGGTCTGCATCCAGTAGAGCACCGAGTACGACAGCTCGCGGGCCTTGCTCAGGTGCCACGACGCGTTCGGCACGTCGATGACCGGACCCTCGAAGTAGTCGATCATCGGCCAGTTCACCAGCGTGATGTCGCTGTCGTACGCGCCGTCGGTGAAGTTGCGCCGGGCGGCGATGCGCCGGAACGTCCAGAGGTTGCCGTCGCCGGGGTTGAGCCGCTGGTCGGCGTTGACGGCCAGCGGGTCGTCGTCCGGGTTGGGGGTGAAGCTGCGCTCGACGATCTCCAGGGTGCGCGGGTGCGGCGAGCGCCAGGACAGCAGCCGGTCGCCCCAGAAGTCGGGCTTGTAGTCGCGCCAGAAGTCGTAGTTGGCCGGCCGCTCGATGGTGTGGTCGCCGTCGACCTGGTCGAGGGCGAAGCAGACGGAGACGGCCTGCATGTTCATCGGCTGCGCCTCGGCCGGCGCGCTGGGCTCGCCGGTGTCGGCCTGGGACTCGAAGCCGGTGACGTACTCGGTGCCGGTCAACGGCAGCAGCTCGCCGGTCTCCGTCGCGTCGAGGATGTACGGCGCGACGAGGTCGATCCGCTCGTCGCGGTCGCGGTGCGCGACGGTCACGCCGACCACCCGGTCCCCGTCGGTCTCCGCGGCGACCGGCCGGTACGGCTGGAGCACCCTCAGCCGGCCGGAGCCGAGGAACGGCGCCAGCATCTGCTCGATGACGGCGACGGCCACCCGGGGCTCGTGGCAGACCCGGCTCACCCAGCCGGCTCCCGGGTTGAGGTCGGTCCAGGCCCGCGACCGCTCGGTGAGCGGGTAGTGCCGGCGGTAGTAGTCGCGGATCCCGGTGCGCAGGGCCCGGTAGCTCGCGGTGGCTCCGAACTGTTCGATCCAGGAGTGCTCGTCCGGCGGGACGGCCTGGCTGGTGAGCTGTCCGCCGAGCCAGTCGAACTCCTCGGTCAGGATGACCGACCGGCCGGCCCGGGCCGCGGCGAGCGCCGCCGCCACCCCGCCCAGCCCGCCCCCGACGACGAGGACGTCCGCACGCATCTGTACCACTTGCTTCCTTCCGGGTTGCACGGTCACCGCTCAGCTGCGGTGGACCGCCGATCAGGGGTGCCGAGGGTGTCGCCCTCGACGAGTTCGCAGGGCAGGAGCCGCTGCTGGACGCCGACGGCGCTGCCGTCGATGACGCTGGCGAGCACCTCGACCGACTGCCGGCCCATCTCCTCGCGGGGGATGCGGAATCCGGTGAACGCCAGGTCGGTGGGGACCGGGACCGTCGGGTCGCCGAGCGTCAGGATCGACAGGTCGCCGGGCACGCTCAGGCCGCGCCGCCGGCTGGCCAGTTCCAGCGCCACGGCGGTGGCGAAGTCCTCGACGAAGGCCACCGTGGTGCGGTCGGCCAGCAGGTCGTCGAGGATGGCCTCGGCGTCCTGGGCGACGGTCGTGAGGTGGCGGGCGCTCTCCGCGGCCGTCGCGGCGGCGACGAACCCGCGCCGCCGGTCCGCCGAGGACTCCGCGCTCAGGTCCGTGTTCAGGTAGGCCAGGCGCCGGTGGCCGTGGGCGAGGGCCAGGACGACCAGTTCGCCCACCGCCGCCGCGTAGTCGGCGCCGACGTACGGCACCGGGCCGCCGGCGTCGTCGCGGCGCCCGACGGCGACGTACGGGAAGCCGTCGCGGTTGAGCCGGTGCAGCTCCGCGGCGTCGATCTCCCGCCCGAGCAGGATGCAGCCGTCGGCGAGGCGGAGCCGGTTGTCCTGGTGGAAGATGCGTCGCCGCCCGTCCACCACCGGGGCGCTGGTGAACAGCAGCAGGTCGCAGCCGGCCCGCTCCGCGTACTCCTCGATGCCCAGCAGGAAGGGGTGGAAGAAGTCGCGGCTGCCGCTGGGGAAGGCGGGCTCGTAGGTGAAGACGCCGATGATCCGGTTGAACCGTGCGGCGAGCCGGCGGGCCACGGGATCGGCGGCGTACCCGGTCTCGGCGATGGTCCGCAGCACGCGGTCGCGGGTCTCGGGCGCGATGCGCACATCGGCGTCGGCCCGGTTGTTGAGCACCAGCGACACGGTCGCCTGACTGACGCCGGCCAGCCGCGCGATGTCACGCTGAGTGACGCGTCGGGGTGTAGAGGGCACAACAGGTCCTTCCGGTGCGGCTAATGCGTATTAGCGCTCGGCGTTGGGGAGGAGCCTGGCGGGCCGACCGGGTTTGTGTCAAGGGGTGGGCGCAGAGATTTCTTCGGGATGAAGTCCCTGGAGTAATGCGGATTAGCTCCGGTCGATCGGCGCGGCCCACAGGGGTGGGTGGCTCCCGTCGGGGCCGGCCGGCCGTCCCGCCGGGGCCGGCAGCCGACCTCTTGACAAGACTCGTCCGGGTCGAGCAACATGCGAGAAGGATAGATGGTAATACGTATTAGCAATCGACCTGGGCGGCCCGCCCACCCTCGTGGTGGCCAGCCGTCTCACGCAGCGTGACTTCGCGCCGCCCTGCGGCGGCGCGCTGCGCGACGTCCACAGTCGTCACCGGTGGGGACCCGTCCCCGCCCCTGAGCTTTCCGCCGACGGCCCCGTGCGCCGGCAGCCCGTACGGGGCGGCCGGGGATCCCCACCACCCACCGACAGGGCAGGAACAGCGATGACGAGAGCACCCGTCCGAGTGTCCGGTCGCGCCGCCGTGGCGGCAGCCGGCGCGGGCATGCTGGCGACCGCGCTGGCCGGTGCGGCTCCGGCCGCCGCCGACCCGGCCCCCGACTTCCCGCGCTTCACCTACGCGGGCACCGCGTTCGACAAGAGCGCCCTGACCTACAACCCGACCAACGAGTTCATCTTCCCGAGCGTCATCCGGGCCGCCGACTACTTCCCCAACCCGCTGGGCACCTACTACCTGTACTACGCGCCCCACGAGCGGCCCGGCGGGATCGCCCTGGCGTACGCGGACTCGATCAACGGTCCGTGGACCGAGTACCGGGCCAACCCGCTGGTCGGCAACACCTGGCTGCCCCACTACTCCACGGTCAGCCACATCTCCTCCCCGCACGCGGTCTGGGTCGAGGGGGAGCGCAAGTTGTTCCTCTACTTCCACGGCGAGAACTCGATCACCCGGTACGCCACGTCCGAGGACGGCATCCACTTCGACTACGGCGGGACGGCGGTCAGCCGCGACGACAGCACCGGCGGGGAGACCTCCTACGCCCGGGTGTTCGAGCACGCCGTGCCGCGGCTGGGCAGCCGGTACCTGATGCTCTTCATGGACAACCCGACCGCCGCGCCGCCCGGGCCGACCGGGCCGGTGTCCCGGCGGATTCGCTGGGCGGTCTCCCCGGACGCGCGGACCTGGACGATCCAGCCCGACCCGATCGTCACCCCGCAGGGCGTCCAGGGCCCGAACGCCTCGGGCCCGTTCTTCCTGCGCTGGAACGGCCACAACCTGGTGATCTTCCACGCGGCCGACGGCAACATGCACGCCGTGGACGTCGGCGACGACTTCGACCGGGAGGTCCACCTCGGCGTCGTGCACGACTCGATGGTCGCCGCGCCGGACCTGGGGCGCTCGGCCGCGCCGACGTTCTACTTCGACGGGCGCACCGCGCACATGTACTACGAGGCCGGCGGGCGGCTGACCGCGACGATCGGCCACGCCGTCGCCACCCTGGACCAGCCGGTGCCCACCCGGGAGGTGGACTGCGTGGTGGACCGGCCGGTGCTGTGGCCGCCGAACCACCAGATGGTCGACGTCACCGTGACGGCGGACCTGCGCGACGGGGTCCTCGGCCCGTACGCGCTCAACCTGACGGCGGTGACCGGCGGCGACGCCGCGGACGTCAGCGGCTTCACCGTCGGCACCCCGGACACCAGCGGCCGGCTGCGGGCGGAACGCGACGGCGCCGGTGGGGACAGGGTCTACACCCTGACGTACGCGGGTCACGACGAGATCGGGCGCCCGGTCGGCTGCACCGTGACGGTCACCGTGCCGCACGACCGGGGCCGCGACTGACCGGACCGGGACACCCGGGCGCCGGCCGTACCGCGCGGGTACGGCCGGCGCCCGCGCCTGGGCTCGCCCCCGTCGGCGCGGCCGGATACCGTACCCGCGGCGCGGGTCAACCCGGGCGCGCCGCCGAGCGGTGGGAGGATCCGATGCGCCTGCACGTGGGGTGCGCCATGTGGACGCACAGGTCCTGGCAGGGGCGCTACCTGGCGCACCCGCTGCCGGCCCACGAGCGGCTGCGCGCGTACGCCGGCTGGTGCACGGCGGTCGAGGGCAACACCACCTTCTACGCCACCCCCAGCCGGGAGACGGTCGCGTCCTGGGCGGGGCAGACCGACCCGGACTTCCGGTTCGTGCCCAAGCTGCCGAAGGTCGTCACGCACGAGCGCCGGCTCGCCGGCGCCGACGAGGAACTCCGGGCCTTCCTGGACGCCGTCGAACCCCTCGGTCCACGGGCCCACGCCCTCTGGATCCAGCTGCCGGGCTCGTTCGGCCCCGCCGACGTACCCACGCTGGCCCGCTTCCTGCGCGGGCTGCCCGCCGCCCACCGGCACGCCGTGGAGGTACGTCACCCCGCGTTCTTCGCCGACCCCCGGGCGGCGCGGACGCTGGAGGAGGCGCTCGCCACCGTCGGCGCGGAGTGGATCCCCTTCGACACGACCGCGTTCTTCCGCACCCCGCCGACCAGCGACGCGGAACGCGAGGCGTGGACCAGGAAGCCGCGCACGCCGCTACGCACCCGCGCGCTGACCGACCGGCCGATCGTCCGGTACCTCGGCCGGGACGACCCCGCCCGCACGGTCGAGGGCTGGCAGCCGTGGCTCGACGTGGTGACCGGCTGGCTGCGCGAGGGACGGTCGCCGACGGTGTTCGTGCACACCCCGGACAACGCCGACGCGCCCGAGCTCGCCCGCCGGTTCCACGACGAGGTGCGGGCGCGCCTGCCCGAGGTCGAGCCGCTGCCGGAGCCGGAGCCGGAGCCGGTCGGGCCGTCGACGCTGTTCTGAACGGACCCGCCCGCCCGCCACGCAGACTTCCGCGACGAGATCGAGCGGCGCGCCCCGGGCCTTACCGCACTGACCGGCGTCCCGGATCCGGCCGGGTCCCCGCCCGCCGACCGTGGGACTTCACCTCACGTCGCCGAAACATACCTTCATTGCCGGCGGGTCAACATGTAGACAATCTTCCTCGTTCTGTCTATCGTCAGCACCATTTAGCGATGTCCTTCGATTTGAAAGAGGTCGTCAATGGTGCACATCAGACGATGGGCAGGCATCGCCACAGCCCTGCTGGCGGCGGAACTCCTGGTCGCGGGCACCGCCGCGCACGCCGCGCCCACCTCGGACCCGCTCCGCGTGAGCGTCGAGGACGCCGTCACCGCCAAGCTTCGCGCGCAGGTCCGCACCACGGAGGCGGAGCACGCCGACAGCCACGCGGCGGAGCACGCTGACAGCCCCGCGGCGGAACACGCCGAGAGCTCCGAGACCCGCGTGACCGTCACCCGCAAGAACGGCCAGTGGGCCTTCGGCACCGCCGTCGCCGTCACCTCCCACGAGAAGGACGTCCACCCGACCGGCGCGATCTTCATCGCCCGTGCGGAGGCCGGCACGTGGCGGGTGAACTTCGACGGCGAGGCAGGGTTCAGCGAGCTGGCCGCCGAGTCGCCCCTGGTGAACAAGCAGGAGAAGGCGGTCTTCACGCGTACGCCGAGCACCATGCAGGCGGGCGGCGACTACCGGACCGGGATGGCCCTGCCCTTCGCGGTGGGCCAGACCTGGACGCTGACCGGCGGCCCGCACGGCTGGGGCGGCTCCGAGACGCCGTACAGCTCGATCGACCTGGCCGGCGGCGACCAGGTGGTCCGCGCGGCGCGGGCCGGCACGGCGTACACGATGTGCACGGGATGGATCCGGGTGATCCACGACCGGGGCTACTCCACCGACTACTACCACCTGTGGAGCAGCATCTCGGTCAACGGCGCCGCCGTCGGCCAGGGCGCGTACCTGGGCTACACGGGCACCGACGTCACCTGCGGCGGGGCGGCCTCCGGCCGGCACGTCCACTTCGGGCTGCGGCAGAACAGCGCCTACGTCTCCATGGGCGGGCACGGCCTCGGCAAGTGGGAGTTCGTCAACGGCGCCGGCCCCTACCAGGGCGGCGCGCGGCACGGCTCGGCCTGGATCGGCGCCGGCGGCGCCATCTACAACTACGGGGCACTGGGCTTCAACCAGGCGGTGGTCGACGCCAACGGTGGGGGCTCGGTGAACAAGCGGTCCGGGCCCGGCACCGGCTACGCCGTGCGGGGATCGGTCGGCGACGGCGCCACCGTCACCGTCTCCTGCTCCGCCAACGGCACCTCCCACACCGGGCGGTACGGCACCACCGCGCTGTGGAACCGGCTGAGCGACGGCACCTGGATCTCCGACGCCTACCTGGCGAGCGGGGTGAACGGCCCGATCAACGGCTGGTGCTGACCGGCACCCGACCGTAGCGTCGACGCAGGGGCCCCGCCATGTCGGCGGGGCCCCTGCGCTTCGTGGGCGGCCGGGCGTCGGGCGGGTCAGCCGGGCAGGCCGAACTGGAGCGAGACGTGGACCCGCTCGGTGACCGCCTCCCGCCCGCCGAGGGCGTCGCGGACCTCGGCGGTGAACGCGGCCCGCTCCGGTGGCGAGGGCAGCAGGTGGGTTGACATCGCGGAGAAGACGCCGCCGACCATGTCGTGCACGGTGAGCGGCGCGGCGTACTCCACCGACGACTCCACCACGCGGTAGCCGGCGGCGGCGAGGGCGTCCCGGTTGCGCCGGCGGCCGGCGGCGTCGGTCTGGCACGTCGCGGTGACGGGGTGCCCGAGCAGCCCCTCCAGGCATCCGCGCAGGGCCTGGGACCACTCGGCGTCCTGCGACCAGAGCGGGTCGCCGTTGGTGATCACGACGATCCCGCCGCCGGGGCGCAGCAGCGGCCGGGCGGCCCGGAACAGCGCCTCGCGGTCCATGAAGTGGATCGCGACGGCGACGGACAGGGCGCCGACCGCCCCGTCACCCAGCAGCCGGCCCAGGACGGGCAGGTCGGTGTCCGCGCCGAGCAGCCATGCGGCGTTGGTCGCTCCCGCGTCGAGGGCGGCCCGGCGGGCCAACGCCAGCATGTCCGGCTCCGGATCCACGCCGACGACCGCGCCCACGCGGGCGGCGAGCGGCAGGCTCAGCTGACCGGTGCCGCAGCCGAGGTCGACGACCGTGTCGCCGTCGTCGAGACCGAAGGCCCCGACGACGGCGTCGATCACCTCCGGGGGGTACCCGCGCCGGTGTCTCGCGTAGTACGTGGCCACCTCGCCGCTGAAGCCCGTTCCCATGCCCCCAGCCTCCGGCCCTACGGACCGGAAGGCGAGCGATTCTGCTCAGGGCAGCGCGACCCGGGCCGCCGACGGACCGTCGGGCCGTCGCACCGTCGGGCCGTCCGGCTCGGCCGGGGCCCCGACGAGGAGGGACCCATGGCGACTCCACAGCCACCGCAGGTACTGCTGGAGTTCCCCGAGGGTGCTCACCTGGCCCTCGTCCATGTAGGTGAGGATCCGTTTCACCTCCCCCGGCAGGAGGTCGTAGGCGGTGGCCCCGGTCTCCGGGACGGGCGTGTCGGGGGAGACGGCCACGGGGACGGGGATGACGGGCAGGCGGAGGTTCTTCCTGTCCAGTGCCTTGAGGACCGTGAGGTAGGCGCGAGGCAGGTGGTAGGGGGAGACGGCGAGCGCGAGGCTCGCGATGCCGAGGCCCTGCGCCTGCTCGGCGATCCAGGCGGCCTGCCGGCCGGTGTGGGGGGCGGGTCCGGCCTGGAGGCGGACCCCCTCGCAGTGACGGAGGCCGAGGCCGCGCAGGTGGTCGAGCGTGAGTTCGAGGTAGGTCTCCTCGGCCGGGTTCCCGTTAGTCACCAGGAGGTGACGCAGGCCGGGGTTCGCCTCCCAGCTGCGGATCGCGTGGCGGAGCCGCCACTGTTCGCCCTGGCCGGTGGCCACGACGAGGGCGTCGACGTGCTGGGCGGCCGACGGGGGCAGCGTCAGGATCGCCGTGAGGGCCTTCACCACGTCCAGGAACTGGCCGGCGGTGAGGCCGGCGAGCTCCTCCGCCCCGACGATCCGAGGGATTCCTCCGTGGGGGTTCACCGCGTGCTCCGCCCTCGTACGCATCGGACGACGATACTGCGCGGCAGAGCGCACGGCGGAAGGTGCGCGCCCCCGCGTACGCCGTCAAGGATGTGAGTCTCGCGCGTGCCGTGACCCTGGAGGGCGCTGGGATGAAGCCGTTCCGCATCGAGATACCGCAGGCCGACATCGACGACCTGCGCCGACGACTGGCCGACACCCGGTGGCCGCACGAGCCGGGCGCGGACGGCTGGGAACGCGGCGTGCCGCAGTCCTACCTGCGGGAGCTGGCCGACTACTGGGGCAGCGGGTACGACTGGCGGGCGGCCGAGGCGCGGCTGAACGAGTTCCCCCAGTTCGTCACGGAGATCGACGGCGCCACGGTGCACTTCCTGCACGTGCGGTCCCCGGAGCCGGACGCGACGCCGCTCGTCCTCACCCACGGCTGGCCGGGAAGCTTCCTGGAGTACGTCGACCTCGTCGGGCCGCTGACCGATCCGCGCGCCCACGGGGGTGACCCCGCGGACGCCCTCCACGTGGTGGTCCCGTCCCTTCCCGGGTACGGCTTCTCCGGTCCGCTCACCGGGACCGGCTGGGGCGTGCCGCGCATCGCCGGGGCGTGGGCCGAGCTGATGAACCGGCTCGGTTACGACCGCTACGTGGCGCAGGGCACCGACTTCGGCTCCTGGGTGACGGTCGCGCTCGCGGCGATGGACGTACCGCACGCGATCGGGGCGCACGTCAACTTCCTGATCACGCCGCCCCCCGGCGACCCGCGCGAGCTGGGCGCGCTCGACGAGGACACCGGCCGGCGGCTCGCCCGGCTGGCCCGCTTCGTCGACGACGAGTCCGGCTACATGAAGATCCAGGCCACCCGCCCGGTGACGCTCTCGTACGCCCTGACCGACTCCCCGGTCGGGCAGCTCGCGTGGATCGTGGAGAAGTTCAAGGAGTGGACCGACTCCGGCAAGAGCCCGGAGGACGCCGTGGACCGGGACCGCCTGCTCACCAACGTGTCGCTCTACTGGTTCACCCGTACCGCGGGCTCCTCCGCCCAGCTCTACCACGAGACGGCGGACATGCTCCCGGTCAGCGCCGCGCCGCGACAGCAGCCCCCGGTGCCGGTGCCGCTCGGGGTGGCGGTCTTCCCGCACGACCCCTCGCAACCCGTCCGGGCCTGGGCCGACCAGGCCTTCCCGAACATCGTGCAGTGGACCGAGCACGACCGCGGGGGGCACTTCCCGGGGCTGGAGCAGCCGGGGCTCCTCGTCGACGACATCCGCCGGTTCGCCCGGACCCTCGGCGGGGCCTGAGCCCGCCCGAGGGCGGTCCTCGGCGGGGTCGGTGCGCCCGGTGCCCGGGTTGGTGCCGCCGCCTGCCGGCGGCATCCACCTCCCGCGTCGGCAGCCGTCGAAGGTGGAGAAGTCGTCGACCCCTCGGCGGGCCGGCGAGCTGGCAGGATGGGGTGATGCGGGACGACGACACGTGGCGTCGCGCGCCGGTCGTGTGCTGTCTGCTCCTGTCGCTCGCGGCGTGCACGTCCACACCGGAGCCGACCGAGGACTCCCGGCCCGCGACGCGGGCCGCCGGGAGCGGCAGCGGGGTGCCGGCCGCGACACCCGGCGGTCCGGGCGAGGTGGCGTGCGCGTACGCGATCGACACCCTGCCGGAGCCGCCGGCCGGCTACCGGATCGTCCTGGGGGACGTCGCGGTGCCCGAATCGCCTGTCCTACCGGTGGCGGAGTCGGGGCACGCCGACCCTGCCCTGAGGCTGTTCGCCAAGTGAGGGCTCCTGGTGCGCTCCGGCGCGGTGGTCGACATCCAGGTGGCGCCGGGACCGGAGGGCGAGGCCCGCATCGGTTGGGGCGGTGCGGTCGCGCCCACGGCGGGCGTACGGGTGGACGCCTGCGGTCCCGGCACGGGTCGGCCGCAGTGGCTGGCCTTCGCCGGCGGGACCTGGGTCGCGCGGCCGGCCTGCGTGCCGATGGTGCTTCGCTCGGCCGGGCGGCAGGCGCAGGTGCGGCTGGGCGTGGGGGCGCCGTGCGGCGGCGTGGACGGTCAGTAGCCCGGAACGAGGGCCGAACCGCCCCTACCGGTAACAATGGGAAGTATCGACCGGCACCAGTTTCCTCAGCGCCCGGCCGGTGGTTGTACGAGACGTGACGGCAGCCTCGTACTCCATCATGGCGGTCCCGGCGTCGACGCAGCCCGCGTGGCGGATCAGGTGGGCGCAGCGCGAGAACCACCGGCGGCGGCGCGCGTACGGCGCGCGGTCCGCGGCCTGGCAGCGGCACCACGACCACCTGGTCCGGCTGCGGATCGAGGCGGCCGGGTTCCTCGGCTGTACGCAGCCGCGTGCCGGCCTGCCGGTGGCCCTCGACGACGACGAGGTCGTCTACCGGGTGCTGCCGGTCGCGGACCTGATCGAGGTGGACGCGCGGCACGGCACCGGGCTGCCCGCGCCGGGCCTGACCGTCGCCACCGACGACGTCGCCGGCCGCGCGCTGCCGAGGGGCGCGCGGGTCCTCGACACGGGACTGGCCGTCGTGACCAGCCACCGCGTCGCCTTCTCCTCGGAGCGCGGGCGGCGGCACGAGTGGAGGTACGCGGACCTGCTGGGGCCCGCGCACCACCCCGCGCTCCCGCTCACCCTGCTGCACGCCACCGACGGGCGGCGGCTCGCCGGGCTGCGGGTGCCCGCCGCCGGGACCGTGAACTTCCGCTTCTACCTCACGCTCGCCTTCGCCGCCGCCACCGGTGAACGGGCCGCCGTCACCGCGCAGCTCGAGGCGCTCCTGGCCGCGCACCGGCGCGCGCGGCCGGTGCCACCGCCGCCGGTCCGCCCGGACCAGGCCCCGTCGAGCGGGCTGCGTGCCGGACCCCGCGCGGCCCTCGCCGCCGCCGTCGTCGCGGTGGCGTTCGTGACGCTGGCCGCAGCCGGCACGGCCGCACCGGAGCGGGGCGGCCGGCCGTACCGCGCGGAGACCCCTCGGGGCGTCACCCCCGCCGTGACGTCGGACCTTCTCGGTGCGAACGTCCCCGCCGCCGCGACGCCGGATCTTCGCGGGGCGACCGTGCCGGCCGTCCCCGGCGGGCCGGTAACGCGGATGACGGGCGCGGCGCCGTCGGGGGCCGTGGCGTTGCTGCCACCGGTGCGGCGGCTGGCCTGCCCGTGCGGCGGGCCCGGCGGCGGGGCCGCGCCCGCGACCGGATGACCTCGTCGCGCCGGCCGTGCGACGCGTACGAGAATCGGACCGGGGCTAGCCCAGCGACGGTGCGGCCACGGTCGGCAGCGGTTGGGGCGCGCTGGCGCCGACGTAGCGCGAGTCCGGCCGGATGATCTTCGAGTCCTCGGCCTGTTCCAGCACGTTGGCGCACCATCCGATCACCCGGCTGGTGGCGAACGTCGGCGTGAACATCTCCCTGGGCAGCCCGCACAGGTGCATGACCACGCCGGCGTAGTACTCCACGTTGGTGTGCAGTTCCCGGCCCGGCTTCAGTTCCGCCAGCAGCGACAGGACCCGCTCCTCGACGGCCACGGCGAAGTCCACCAGATCGCCGCCGAGGGACCGGGCGATCCCCTTGAGCAGGCGTGAGCGGGGGTCCTCGGTGCGGTAGACGGGGTGCCCGAAGCCCATGATCCGCTCGCCCTTGAGGATCCGCTCGCGCAGCCAGGCGTCGGCCCGGTCGAGGGAGCCGATGGCGTCGAGGGTGTCGAGGGCCCGGCTGGGCGCGCCGCCGTGCAGCGGCCCGGAGAGCGCGCCGAGGGCGCCGCCGACGCAGGCGTAGATGTCGGCCCCGGTGGAGGCGACGACGCGGGCGGTGAAGGTGGAGGCGTTGAATCCGTGGTCGACGGTCGCGATCAGGTAGCGCTCGATCGCGCGGGCGTGCGCGGCGGACGGCTCCTCGCCGGTGATCATGTACAGGTAGTTCGCCGCGTGCGACAGGTCGTCGCGCGACTCGACCGGCTCCAGCCCCGCCCGCAGCCGGAACAGCGCGCCCAGCAGGCTGGGCGTGAGCGCGCAGAGCGCCATGGCCTGCGCCCGGCGCTGCGCCGGCGAGGTGTCGTACAGCGGGCGGGCCCCGGCGGCGAGGCCGGCGACGGCCAGCGCGGCGCGTAACCCGCCCATCGGGTCCGGCGACGTCGACGCCGCGGCGATGTCGGGCAGCGCGGCGGCGACGGCGGGCGGGATGTGGCGCAGCGGCGCGATCTCGCGGCGCAGTGCCGTGGGATCGGCGGGCAGGCGACCGTCGAGGAGCAGCGCCCAGACGTCCTCCAGGGTGCGCTGCTCGGCCAGGTCGATCGCGGAGTACTGCCGGTAGTGGTAGAAGCCCTCGGCGCCGCGGACGCGGCCGATCGTGGTGTCGGTGACCACGACGCCGGCGAGCCCGCGCGGAACGGTGATGGTGTCAGGCATGCGGGCAGCGTCACGCCGTCGAGCGGGCACAGTCAACGTTGATACAGTCAATGTAAGACCATGCCCACATGCCCGGGGAACAGCTGCTGACGACCGCTGAGGCGGCGCTTCGCCTGCGCGTCAAGCCGGAGACGATCTACGCGTACGTCAGTCGCGGGTTGATCCCCCGGGTCAAGGTTCCCGGCGAGCGGATCAGCCGGTTCCGGCTGGCCGACGTCGAGCGGCTGGCCGCCCGGACGCAGGCCACCCGGCCGGACCGCGACGCGGCCCCCGCGATGCGGACCGCCACCACGTTGATCGCCTACGGGCGGCTGCACTACCGGGGGCTGGACGCCGGCACGCTCGCGCCGACGACCTCGTTCGAGGAGGTCGCGCACTGGCTGTGGACGGGGGAACGGCACCGGGGCGCCTTCGCGGCGTCCGCCGAGACCCTCGACAGGGCCAGGGCGGCGAGCGCCCACCTGCCCGCCCGGGCACGGTTGTTCGACCGCCTGCCGGTGGTCGTCGCCGTCGCCGCCGCGATGGACCCGCTGCGCTTCGACCTGGCGCCCGCGACCGTGACGGCCCTCGCGCCGGCGCTGCTGTCCACCATGGTCGACGCCCTGCCCCTGACCGGGCGGGCGCCCGCCGACGAGCGCCTCGCGGCCCGGCTGTGGTCGCGGCTGACCGGCACGCCGCCGTCCGCGGCCGGTCTCCGGGCGCTCAACGCCGCGCTCGTCCTGCTCGCCGACCACGACCTGGCCGCGTCGACCATCGCGGTACGCGTCGCGGCCTCGACCCGGGCGAACCCCTACGCGGCGGTGCTGGCGGGCCTCGGGGCGCTGGACGGGCCGATGCACGGAGCCATCGGCAGCGGCGTCCACCGGATGATCGAGGCCGCCCGGCGGGACGGGGCGACGGCCGCCATCGCCGAGTGGCTGCGGGCCGGCAACCTGCCCGGGTTCGGGCATCCGCTGTATCCGGCGGGCGACCCGCGTGCGGCGACCCTGCTCGATCTCGTCGCGGACCTGCCGATCGAGGGGGACCTGCGCCGGGCCGTGGACGACCTGACGGCCACGGCGCAGCGGCGGGGCGCCCTGCCCAACGTCGACTTCGCGGTCGCCGTGTTGTCGCACGCGGCCGGCATGGGGCCGGGTGCCGCCGAGGTGATCTTCTCGGTCGCCCGGACGGCGGGTTGGCTCGCGCACGTCAACGAGGAGTACGCCCAGCCACCCAATCGGTTCCGCTGGAACAGCGGCTACACCGGGCCGCCTCCCGCGTCGCCGTGAGTGCGGATCGCCGCCGGCAGAGTCAGGCGGTCCCGGTGGCGACGAACGCGGCGCGATCGATCAGAGCCGGTGCCTGACCCAGACGTTGGGCTCGACGTAGACGGCGTGGTCGTGCGCCACGTCGCAGTGCACCGGCACGAGGGCCCCCGGCACGCGGACCGGCCCGCTGGTGTCGAACGGCAGGCCCGTCCAGCGACGCCAGTCGGCGAGGGTCCCGGCGATCGTCATCGACCGGGTGGCGACGCGCTCGATGCGTCCGCCCGCGCGGACGTGCACCCGCAGCCAGGGGTCGACCGGCAGGCCGTCCTCGCGGACCTGCGCCGCGTACTCCGTCATCGGCAGGTCGGGCCGGGTGTGCTTGCCGCTCGGTCGGACGGGCGCGACCAGCGTGTCGTAGCCCCGTTTCGCGACGGCCTCCCGCATCGCGGCGAGCATCACGGCGGACAGCCCGGTGCCGCGCCGATCGGGCCGGATGCAGATCTCCAACGCCGAGACGATGTTCGTTTCGGCGCCGGTCAGGCGGTTGAGGGTGGACCGCTGGATCACCCGGTCCCAACCACCGTCGGGAAGCTCGGGTTCCGTCCAGCGCAGCGGCACCGCGTACGCCCGGGCGACCGCGCGGGTGGGCTCGGCGGGGTCGACGGCGGCGAACACGAAGTCGGGATACAGGTCGTGGGCGACGCCGTAGTACACCGCGCCCATCGGGTCCCACAGCATGAACGGCGGCCACGCCCCGTCGAAGTCCTCGTCCAGGGAACGGCCGAGGTCGGGGCGGTCCGCCAGGCTCACGATGTCGAGGGTCACGGCGGAAACGTAGAGCGCCGGGTCGTCCGCGCGCACGCCAGTTTCGGGGGCTGTGCGACGGGTCACGGCCGCCCGGACCGACCCGGCAACCCTACGACGGCCCCCGGGCGCCGGGCGCCGGGCGCTGGCCGGTACGCCGGCGTTCGGTCTATGGTGACGCCGTGATCGCCCCCGGCCCCTCCCGGCAGCCCCGCACCGCGGCGTACCAGGAGTTTTCCGCCCCGGCGCCGACGACCGGGCCGCGGACCCACCTCGCCGCGGGTGCGATCACCCGTCGCCTCGTCGTGCCGTCGGTCGCCCGCGTCCGCCGGGGCGCCGTCGCGCCGATCGTCGCGCCGCCGACCCGGCGGGCGCCTCGTCAGCGCCGCCCGCCGCCCGCGCGTTGACCGCCGCCACGCGGCGGGCCCTGGGTGACATCGCCCGCGCTGCACTACCTGGAACAGGGCCGGTACGGCACCTGCGGAGGGTGCGACCGCGACATCCCGATCGAGGAGCTGGCGCACCGCCCGTCGACCCGGCTCTGCGCCGCCTGCGAGCCCGGGCCGCACCGGCGGGCCGCCCACGGCCGCGTCGGTTGCGACTGTCGCCGATAGGCGCGCCACCCGTCTTCGGTGGCGCGCTCCTTCGAGGGGGACGGGCGTCACGGTCAGTCCCCGGCACCGCGGCGGACACGACGGCGCCGGCCCGCCGCGAGAGTGGGCCGGCGCCGTCGTACGCACAGGTCAGCGGATGCGTCGGCGACCATAGGCGCCGGCGGCTACGGCGACACCGATCGCGGCGAAGACGACCTGGAGGGCCAGCTCGATCCAGTCGATCCCCCGGGTGTCGTCGACGCCCAGGGCCCCGGCGACGAGGGTGCCGAGGATCGCCGCCACCACACCGATGAGCAGCGTGAGCCAGATCGGGATGTTCTGCTTGCCCGGGACGACCAGGCGTCCCAGCACCCCGATGATCAGGCCGATGATGATGGCGGTGAAGAAACCGGTGACTTCCACGTGGAGCCGTCCTTCCGGAGAGTTGTCGTCGAGCTGCGTGTTGCCCCCGCCGGAAGGGCGGCGAAAACACTCCCGGTTACTTCCACAGCTTCCTCATACAACTGTCATGGAGCTGGGTACGAAACGTCATCGGCGTCATCGGACGGCTGGCAGTCGAGCGGCCGGCCGCTCCTGAACTCCGGGCGGGTGCCCGTCAGCGCAGTGGGTCGAACGGGCGCAGCTCGACGGGCTGCCCGCCGCCGGTGATCTGCTCGGCGAGCAGTTCGCCCGTGAGCGGGCCGAGGGTGATGCCCCACATGCCGTGGCCACCGGCGGCGTAGACGCGCGGCGACCTGGTCCGGCCGATCAGGGGAAGGCCGTCGGGGGTGCAGGGCCGCGAGCCGACCCACTCGTCGGTGCGGGCATCCAGGTCGGCGCCCCGCAGCAGTGGTCGGGCGGCCTCGGCGATGGCCGAGATGCGGCGCCGGTCCAGCGGCGCCTCGGCGCTGCGGAACTCCATCATCCCGGCGACGCGCAGCCGGTCGCCCAGCGGCGTGCAGGCCACGCGCTGCGCGGGGAAGTAGACCGGACCGGCCGGCAGGTGCTCGATCGCGACGCTGAAGCTGTAGCCGCGGCCAGCCTGCACGAGGGTGCGGACGCCGAAGCGCCGGGCCAACTGGCCGAGCCAGGTGCCGGTCGCCAGCACCACCGCGTCGTAGTGCTCGTCGGTGCCGGCGGACGTCACCACCCGGACCCCGGTCGCCTCGTCGCGGACGTCGACGACGTCCGCCCCGGCCACGATCGCCCCGCCCCGCGCGCGCACGGAGTCGGCCAGCGCGTGCACGTACTGCCCCGGGTTGACGTAGCGCTGGTCGTGCAGGCGGATGGCGGCACCGACCGTGTCCGACAGGGAGGGCTCCACCTCCCGTGCCTCGGCCCCGGTCAGGACGTCGAACTCGATCCCCTGGCCGGCGGAGTGGATGTGCGCCAGCTCGTCGAGCAGGACCGACCGTTCGGCCTCGGTCCGGTACGCGGCGAGGAACGACTTCGCCTCGTGCGTCGGCGCGGCGACCCCGCCGGCCGTCAGCGCGTCGAACGCCGCCAGCGCCCGGCGGTTCATCGGGATGAGGGCCCGCATCGCGCTCTGCCACCTCGACGCCGTGCTGTGCCGCGCGAAGCCGGCCAGGAACCGCAGCAGCCGGGCGTCCGCGCGCGGCGGCACGTAGACCGGCGAGGACGGGCTCAGCACGGCGCGCACCCCGTACCGCAGCACCGCGGGCTCCGGCAGGGGAGTGGTGATGCCGGGGGTGAGCCAGCCCGCGTTGCCCCACGACGCGCCCGCCGCGACCCCCGTACGGTCGAGCACGGTGACCCGGACCCCCCGCTCCTGCAGGAACCAGGCGGTGGCCAGCCCGACCATCCCGGCGCCGACGACGGCGACGTGCTGGGGGGCGGGCACTGACTCGACGGGGGACATGGCGTCTTCTCCTTCGGGCGCGACAGGGATCGTGGCCAATCCTGTCCCCGCCGGGCCGGGAGATCATTGTCCGTTCCGGCCAATGATCGCCCAGGTCATTGGCCCTGGCGCACAAGATCGGGGCACAATCGCGGCATGCTCACCGTGGCTGGCGTGGTGGACGCGGCCGGTGCCGCGTTGCTCAAGGTCGTCGTCGCCGCCGACGAGGCGGAGGTACGCGACGTGACCCTCGCCGAACCCGACGACGCGACGACCGGCCAGAGCGGCGACCTCGTCCTCGGCGCGGGCATCGCGACCCCGGAACAGGCCCTCACCGTCGTCGCCCGCTGCCAGGAGGCCGGGGCGGCCGGCCTGGTGCTCAAGCCCCCGCTGGCCGCGCACCCCGACGTGACGTCGGCCGCCGCCCGATGGCGCCTGACCCTGGTCGAGCTTCAGCGCCACGGCTCCTGGGCCCAGCTCGTCTGGCTGCTCCGCGGGATGATCGACCGGGCCGTCGCGCCCGGCTCGCCGGAGACCGGGGAGCCCGGCGTGTACGACGAGCTGTTCGCCCTCGCCGACGCGACCGCCGCCGTGGTCGACGCGCCGGTGACGATCGAGGACGCCCAGTCCCGGGTGCTGGCCTACTCCTCGCGCCAGGACCGCACCGACCCGGCGCGGGTGTCGACGATCGTCGGTCGTCGAGCCCCCGGCAACGTGATCGCCCACTTCCGTTCCCGGGGCGTCTTCCGCAAGCTCGCGACGGGCAGCGAGTTGATCTTCGTGCCGCAGGGTCCGGACGGGACGTTGCCCCGCCTCGTCATCCCGATCCGCGCCGGAGGCGAGCTGCTCGGCTCGATCTGGGCCGTCGTCGAGGGCCCGGTGCCGCCGGGGCGGCTGCGCGATCTCCAGGGCACCGCGTCCGTGCTGGCCCTGCACCTGCTCCGCCTGCGCGTGCAGGCCGACGTCGCGCGCCGGGTGTCGGCCGACCGCCTGCGGGCAGTCCTGCGGGCCCCCGGGAGGATGGGCCGGGAGGAGCTGGCCCTCCCCGAGGGGCCGTGGCGGGTCGTCGCCCTCGGCGCGCACGGCGGGACGGGGGAGATGGTCGACAACCTCGCCCTGTGGGAGTCGATCACCCGTCGGCACGGCTGGCGCCAGCCGCTGCTCGCGGACGTCGGTGAGGTCCTGTTCGCCGTCCTGGTCGACGAGGGGGCCTCGCCCGGGTCCCGGCGGTGGATGGAGAAGCTGGTCCACGACGTCGCCGCGCAGGACCCCGGGCTGTACGCCGCATCCGGCGGTGTCGCCCGGAACCTGACGGACCTGCCGCGCTCCCGCGCCGAGGCGGCGGAGCTGCTCGCGTTGCGCGGCCCGACCGGGCGGCGGGGCCCGGTGCTGCGGTTCGAGGACCACTGGGCGGAGGTGGTCGTGCACCGGGTGGTCGGCGCCGTGCCGAGCGCCGACCTGCTGGTGGGTGGCCCCCTGCCCGATCTCGTGGCCCACGACCGCGAGCACGGCACCGACTACGTCGCCACGGTCGCCGCCTGGCTCGACCAGCAGGGCGACCCGCAGCGGGCCGCCCGGCAGCTGCACGTGCATCCCAACACGCTCCGGTACCGGTTGCGTCGCCTCACCGAGGTCGTCCCCGTGGATCTCGACTCGCCGCGCGCGCGGCTGGCGTTGCAGATCCAGCTCGCGGCGCTGCGCCCCGCGCCGACCCCGCCCCGTCCGGTGGCATAGGGACAGACGGCCCCGAAGCCGGGCGGTGCGGAAGCGGCGAGGCGTTCAGGCGAGGCGGTGGTCGAGGGCGGTGTGGCGGCGTCCGGCGCCGACGGTACGGACGGCGGCGGCGAGGGCGCGGCGGGAACCGACCAGGACGACGAGCTTCTTGGCGCGGGTGACGGCGGTGTAGAGCAGGTTGCGTTGCAGCATCATCCAGGCGCTGGTGGTCAGCGGGATGACGACGGCCGGGTACTCGGAGCCCTGCGAGCGGTGGATGGTCATGGCGTACGCGTGGGCGAGTTCGTCGAGTTCGTCGAAGTCGTAGTCGATGCTCTCGTCCTCGTCGGTGCGTACCGTCAGGGTCTGCTCGTCGGTGCTCAGCGCGGTGACGATGCCGACGGTGCCGTTGAAGACGCCGGCCTGGCCCTTGTCGTAGTTGTTGCGGATCTGGGTGACCTTGTCGCCGACGCGGAACACCCGCCCACCCAGGCGGCGCTCGGGTTGCCCCTCGCGCGCCGGGGTGAGCCGCTGCTGAAGCAGCGTGTTCAGGGCCGCCGCGCCGGCGGGCCCGCGGTGCATGGGGGTGAGGACCTGGACGTCGCGGCGCGGGTCGAGGCCGAAGCGGGCGGGGATCCGGGTGCAGGCGACGTCGACGGTCAGGGCGGCCGTGGCGTCGGTGTCGTCGCTGGCGAACAGGAAGAAGTCGCTGAGGCCCTGGAGCAGGGGCGGCTTGCCGGCGTTGATGCGGTGGGCGTTGGTGACGACCCCGGACTCCGCGGCCTGGCGGAACACCTGCGTCAGCCGGACCCGGGGGATGGCCGGGGCGGCGAGCAGGTCCCGCAGGACCTCGCCGGCGCCGACGGAGGGGAGCTGGTCGACGTCGCCGACGAGCAGCAGGTGCGCGCCGGGCGGGACGGCCTTGACGAGCTTGTTGGCCAGGATGAGGTCGAGCATGGACGCCTCGTCGACGACGAGGAGGTCGACGTCGAGGGGATTGTCCCGGTCGTGGCTGGCCTCCCCGCCGGGTCGTAGCTGCAACAGCCGGTGCACGGTGGCCGCCGGATGCCCGGTCAGCTCCGACAGCCGCTTCGCGGCGCGGCCCGTCGGCGCGACGAGGGTGACCTTGGCCTTCTTCGCGGCGGCGAGTTCGACGATCGAGCGTACGGTGAAGCTCTTGCCGCAGCCGGGCCCGCCGGTCAGCACGGCGACCCGGGAGGTGAGGGCGAGGCGGACCGCCTGTTCCTGCTCGGGGGCCAGCTCGGTGCCGGTGCGGGCCTTCAGCCAGGCCAGCGCCCTGCCCCAGTCGACGCCGGTGAAGTGGGGCAGCCGGTCGGCGCGGTCGCGCAGCAGCCGCAGCAGGGATCCGGCGAGGGACTGCTCGGCGCGGTGGAACGGCACCAGGTACACCGCCGCCGTCGGCTGGCCGTCCGGCCCGGGCAGCGTCTCGCGGACCACCCCCTCCTCGCCGACGAGCCCGCCCAGGCAGGTGGCGACGAGGTCGGCGGGCACGTTGAGAATCTTGGTGGCGTCGGCGACCAGCTGCCCGTCGGGCAGATAGCAGTGCCCGTTGTCGGTGGCCTCGGACAGGGTGTACTGGAGGCCGGCCTTGACCCGCTGGGGGCTGTCGTGCGGGATCCCGACGGCCTGGGCGATGGTGTCGGCGGTCTTGAAGCCGATGCCCCACACGTCGGCCGCCAGCCGGTACGGCTCGTTGCGGACCACGGTGATGGAGGCGTCGCCGTACTGCTTGAAGATCCGCACGGCCAGCGAGGTGGAGACGCCGACGCCCTGGAGGAAGACCATCACCTCCTTGATGGCCTTCTGCTCCTCCCACGCCGCGGTGATCTTCGCGGTGCGCTTCGGTCCCAGGCCGGGCACCTCGACCAGGCGGGCGGGCTCCTCCTCGATCACGCGGAGGGTGTCGAGGCCGAAGTGGGCGACGATCCGCTCGGCGAACACCGGACCGATGCCCTTGACCAGCCCGGAACCGAGGTAACGGCGGATGCCCTGGATCGTGGCCGGCAGGACGGTCGTGTACGAGTGCACCTCGAACTGCCGGCCGTACTGCGGGTGCGACGACCACCGACCGGACAGGCGAAGGCTTTCCCCCGGCTGGGCTCCCAGCAGCGCACCGACCACCGTGAGCAGGTCGCTGCCGTGGTCGGTGGCCACCCGGGCGACGGTGTAGCCGGTCTCCTCGTTGACGTAGGTCAACCGCTCGAGCACCGCGTCCAACACGGCCGACGGCGGGCGGGTGGGGGCAGTCACCCGCCCATCCTGCCTCCTGCCGACGCGGGTACGCCGTCGGCCCGGCCGGCGCCACGGCGGGCGGCCGGATCCGTCCCGCGCGGGCGGATCCTCGATCCCGCCGTGGACGCAACCGCGGGCGGTGAGCGGCGCGTTGACTCATCGGGCGGCCGGGCCGCGAAGCGCTCCGGGCCGGTTCAGGCAGCCTCCGCCGACGTCGCGTCGCCGCCGGGGTACCCGGCGGCGAGGGCCGGCGCGCCGGACGCGACCCCGCCCGAACTCGTGACCCGACAACGGAGGGAAACACCGTGGCTTCGACGCAGCCGACCGTCACCCGTCGCGCTCTGCTGGGGGCGGTGGCGGCGCTGCCGCTGGCCGGCTGCGCGGACGGCAGGACGCCTTCCGCCGCCACCTCCTCGGCTGCCCCCGCTTCCCCCTCCGCCGCCGCGACGCGTGGCCACCACGATCGCCTGGCGGAGCTGGAGCGCAGGTTCGACGCGCGCCTGGGCGTGTACGCCCTGGCCACCGGCACCGGCGACACCATCGTCCACCGCGCGGACGAGCGCTTCGCGTTCTGTTCCACGTTCAAGGGGCTGGCGGCCGCGGCGGTCCTGCACCGCCACCCGCTGTCCCACCTGGACACCGTCGTCAGGTACACCGCCGACGACCTCATGAAGAGCTCCGTCGTCACGAGGCGGCACGTGGCCTCGGGGATGACGATCCGCCAACTGTGCGACGCCGCGGTGCGCCACAGCGACGGTACGGCCGGCAACCTCCTGCTCCGCGACCTGGGCGGACCGGCCCGACTGACGGCGTACGCCCGTAGCCTCGGCGACGAGGTCACCCGGATGGACCGGACGGAGCCGACGATCACGACCGCCGTCCCGGGCGACCCGCGCGACACGTCCTCTCCGCGAGCACTCGGCACCACCTACCAGCGGATCGTGCTGGGCGACGCCCTGCCACCGGACAAGCACGCCGTCCTCCGCGACCTGCTCGAACGCAACGCCACCCGCGCCGGCACCCAACGCGTCCGCGCCGGCGTGCCCCGGGGCTGGACCGTGGCCGACAAGACCGGGACCGGCGACTACGGCACCGTCAACGACATCGCCGTCGTGTGGCCCCCGACGTCCGCGCCCCTCGTCATCGCGATCATGTCGAGCAAGGCCACCAGGGACGCGGAATACCAGCAGGCCCTCATCGCCGAAGCCGCCGCGTACGTGGCAGCCACACTCACCCGGCGGCGGGCGTCATGAGGGGAACCCGACCGGGGACGTCCACGTGGCGTAGCGCGCCGCCCTCGAACTCCGTGGCGGGCGGCAGATCCTGGTGCCGGAAACCTTACTGTCACGTCTCCGGGCTGGCGCCGTAGCGGCACGATGGCATCGTGACCGAGCCCCAGAACGTCGCCGCCGATCTGGTCGTGGGCGCTGCCCGCGCGGCGGTGCGTCGAATCGCCCCCGAGGAACTCCCGGTCTTCGACGAGGTGGCCGCCGGCTGGCGGCGGCAGCTGTCGAAGGGATCGGTGAGCTGGTCCGTCCCGCAGGGCGGGGTCGGCTTCGGCATCGACGTCACCCTGGTCACCGAGCTCGCGCTCCAGGTGGTGGCCGCCGCCGTGGGCGAGGTGCTGGTCCTCGGTGCCGCCACCGTCCGGGCCGGCCTGCTGCGTCGCCGCCGCCGGGAGCTGCCCGCCCCGCCCGACGCCCGACCGGGGCTGGACCCCGAACAGGCACGCCGACTGCGGGAGGCGTGCCACCGGCACGCGGTGGCGCTGGGCCTGGACGCCGGTCGGGCGGAACTGCTCGCCGACGCCGCGGTCGGCGCGATGGTCCATCCGCCGGACGCATGACCGGGCCCGGTGCCGGCGGGGCCCACCACGACGGCGGTACGGCTGCGGACGGCACGACCGCCGGCGCTGGCGTCGGCTCCGCCGGCCCCGTCGGCCCGCCCCTGCCGCCGGACCGGCTCGGCTGGCTCTACGCACTCGTGCTGGCGTCCCTGATCAGCGTCGGGATCAGCGCGGGTGGCCTCTACTTCCTCGCCGACCGATCGCTCTCCCGGCCCTGGGCGACCGCCGTCGACGTCTGCACCCGGGCCCATCCGGTGGCGGCGGCGGAGCAGTCGGCCGCCCGCGACCGCTGCCTGGCCGGGCAGTTCGGCCGGCGCGGAGTGGTCATGCTCGCCGGGGCGGGGATCGCGCTGGGCGCGGCGGCGGCACTCGTCCTGGTCCTGCCGCTGGCCGACCGGCGTCGGCTTCGTCGCCGGCTCACCGTGCCGGGCGCGCAGGAACGCTTCGTCGATCTCTGCGACCGCAACGGGTTGGCCGGGCGACGCCGACCGAGGTTGGTCGTGGCCGCCCCGCCCGTACGGCAGGCGTACACCACCGGTGGTGTGGTCGGCCGGCCGACGGTGGTGCTCCCGGCGGCCGTCGCGGTGGCCCACGCCGACCCGGCGCGGTTCGACCCCGTGGTGGCGCACGAACTCGCGCACGTACTCGCCCGGGACGTGGCCTGGGCGTCGGCCGTCCGTGCCCTGATCTGGCTGCCGGTGCCGGCGGTGCTGGCCGCCGGCCTGCTCGAGGTGGCCTTCTTCGGGCCGAACGCCACCTACCTGACGGCGCTCGGCCGGGCGGCGGTCGTCGCGGTGCTGACCGCGCTGCTGGCGGCCGGGCTGCTGCGGCGGCGCGAGGGGGAAGCCGACCGGTACGCCGCCGGTGCCGGCCACGCCGAGCGCCTGGCCGCGCTGCTGCGCGCCGGGACCGCGGGTCCCACGCGACGGCGTCGGCTGCTCGCCCGGCATCCGGATCCGGCGACCCGGGCGGCGGCGCTCGGCCGGCCGGCGGACCCGCCGGGCGGCCTGACCCACGGGCTGGCGGTCGGCGCGGTCGCGATGCTGGCGACGGGCGCCGCCGACGCCCTCGTGCGCGACCTCCTCCTGACCGCGCAGGCGACCGTGGGCCCGCCCGTCGCGGTCGGTGTCGGTGCCCTCCTGCTGAGCCTCGGACTGCTGCCCGCGCTGGCCCGCCGGGCCGCCGCCGGGGCGGGCGGCTGGTGGCGGCCCGTTCTCGGCACGGCCATCGGCTTCGCGGTGACGGCGTTCATCGCCACCGCACTGCCGGTTCCGGGAAGCTCGGGCGTCTCCGCCCGGTCGGACGTCTCCGTCGCGCTGCTCGTCGCCGCGCTCGCGGGGCCGCTCGCCGCGTCGGTGGCCGGTCTCTGCGTGCTGCTGGCGCGACTGGTGGTGGCCCGCCGGCCCGGGTCGGTCGGCTGGCGGTCGGCCACGTACCTGGTGGCGTCGGCCGCCGGTGCCGCGGTCCTCTGGCCGTTGCCGGCGGTGGCGTCCGTGCCGACCGACGGCCACGTGGCCCGCGACTGGCTGGTCTTCGCGCTGCCCCGCAGCGGTTGGCCGCTGCTCGCGCTGCTGGTACCGGTGCTGGTCGGCCTGCTGCTGCGCGGGGCCGGGCAGGGGCGCCGACGCCCGCCGCGCCGGTGGGACCGGGGGGTCGTGGCGGCGGTCCTGACCGCGGTGCTGATCGGTGCGGGGGCCGCCGTGTGGCGGACCGAGTTGTTCCCGCCGGGCACCCTGGCCGAGGCGGGCCGGCAGGCCCAACAGCGCTGGCTGCTCTGCGCGCTCACCGGCTGGGCGGTCCTGGTGGTGCTCGCGGTCGGCCGTCGTGCCGGTGTCGGCCGGGCGCTGACCGCCGGCTGGGCGGCCGGCACGGCGGCGGCGCTGCTGCAGTACGCGCACGCCCTGGCGACCGGACGGGCGGACGGGTGGGACACCGCCGAGGCGCACCTGCTGGCCCCGCTGGCCTGGCTGGGCTACCTCGTCGCGTTCACCCTGCCGTTCCTGGTGTCCCGGCCGGCCGTGCCCGGACCGACCCCGTCAGCTCCGGGCAGCGCCCGGGGGCCCGTCGCGGCGGTCGCGGTGCTGGCGGCCCTGCTCGCGGTGGCGGTACTCGGTCCGGGGATCCCCGGGGCGTACGCCCCGCTTCCGGTGGCGGAGCCGGCCGGGCTCGCGGCGCCGTCGACCGCTCCGGTCGTCCCGCCGCTGCCCGACGCCGCCCGGGGGTCCACGCGGTCCGCTCCGGGACGACCCGATCCCGGTCGGCCGCTCACCCGCGCGGAGGCCCGCCGGGCGGCCGGCGCGGTCAGGGCGGTGCTGCCCCGGGGCTGGCGGGTGCCATCCGACCGGGCTGAGGGTGGCGGCTCCCGGATAGACCCGTCGGCCTGCCGGCCCCTGGCCGAGGACTTCTACCTGGACCCGCTCGGCGGAGTCGAACGGGTCCGGGAGCGGGCCCGCTACGCCACGGTGCCCGGCCTCACCGCCACCGCGTCGGCCGAACTGGTGGTCGAGATCAGGTCCCATGCGGAACCGGTGCCCGCCTCGGTGCTCGCCGAGGCGGAGTCGGCGCGCCGGGCCTGCCCCCGCTTCACCGCCCGGGGCGCGGGCGGTTCGGCGGTGCGGTTCGCGGTCGACGCGCAGCCGCCACCCGCGCTCGGCGAGCAGTCCTGGCGGGTGGACTACCGGCTGAGCGCGGGCAGCGGACGGGCCCGGATCACCGGGCGGTCGGCCTTCGTGATCGTCCGGGTGGGACACAACCTGGTGACCGTCTCCGCCAGCGCCGTCTCGGAGCCCCTCGACGAGCGGTTGCTCGATGCGGCGGTCGGGGCCGCGGTGGCGGGACTGGGCGACTGACCGACCTGGGCGGTGGTGCGGCCGGCGCGCGTCCGGTCCTCACGGCGCCCAGGGCGCGGCGACGTTCCAGGTGCTGTCCGCGCTCCAGAGGGTGGGCGTGTCGTACGCCGCGCCGCCGGCGCCGTTGCTGAGCCACACCTCCGAGTTGAAGTGGCGCAGGAACGAGCCCCGGAAGTTGTACGACTCCAGCGAGACCCCGCTGCCGGTCAGTCCGGTGCGGGCGCACCAGGTGGCGTCGGCGCGCATCAGCGCCGAGCCGTCGTTCGGCGAGTTGCGGACCCGGGACCCGGCGTGCCGGAGGTACTCCCCCGGGAAGTTGACCGACTCGAAGGAGTAGCAGTTCGCGTCGGCCAGCCCCGCCCGGATCGTGTAGGTGGCGTCGTTCTTGAGCAGCGCCGTGCTGCCCGCGTCGACGATCTCGGTGTAGGCGAGGCTGTCCCGGTGCCGCAGGTACCTCCCCGTGTGTCCGGGCGTGGTCACCTGCAACGACCGTCGCGTGTTCAGCGGCAGTGCCACCGGCCGGTTGTCGCCGAGCGACCTGGACGCGTCGATGAGCGCCCGGTTTGCCGCCCGGACCCGGGACTCCACCATCTTGACGATCCGGCGGTCGTAGGTGAGGAAGCCGTTCAACTCGCCTTCGAGGTCGGTGATCTCGGTGTACACCGAGGCGCTGAGGCCCTTGCCGAGCATCAGGTTCCGGGTGCCCTGCACCAGCCCGACGTACCGGTCGGTGAGGGCGGTGGAATCCGGCTGCCACTCGTAGGCGAAGAAGCTGCCGCTGGGGCTGTACTCGTGCCCCGGCGTCCGCAGGCCCAGGCCGCCGAACTCACCGAGCACGGCGATCCGGGAGGCCGACGGGCTCGGCGAGGCGGGGCCGAGGTAGACGTGCCAGTCGTCGATGTCACCGTTGCCCGGGTCGCCCAGCGACTGGCAGCAGTTGTGGCCGCTGTGCACGTTCACCAGGCGGGTGGGGTCCTGGTTCTTCACGTTCTGCCCCACCCGCCGGGTGTCGGCGAGCGCGCGTTCGCCCCAACCCTCGTTGTAGACGGTGTACGCGACCACCGCCGGGCTGCTGCGGTGCTCGTCCACGACCTCCCGCGTCTCGGCCTCGAACTGCGCCTGCTGGGCGTCGTCGGCGTCGACGTCCTGCGCGGTCAGGGACGGGACGTCCTGCCACACCAGCAGGCCGAGGCGGTCGGCGTGGTAGAACCACCGCTGCGGTTCGACCTTGATGTGCTTCCGGACCATGTTGAACCCGAGGTCCTTGTGTTTCTGCAGGTCGAAGGCGAGTGCCGCGTCGGTGGGGGCGGTGTAGAGCCCGTCCGGCCAGTACCCCTGGTCGAGGGTGCCCGCCTGGAACACGAACTGGCCGTTGAGCTTCGGGCGCAGCACCCCGCCGACCATCCCGGTGGTGATCTCCCGCATCCCGAAGTAGTGCGTCGTCCGGTCCGTCCGGGCGCCGGCCGGGTCGCGCAGCGTCACCCGTAGGCCGTAGAGGAACGGATCGTCCGGGGACCACCGGCGGGCGTTCGGCACCGGCACGCTGAAGTCGGTGAAGCCGCCGGTGGCAGAGCCGACCACCGTGCTGCCGTTCAGCGCCTCGGCCAGGACACTGTGCCCGGCGACGTTCCCCCGGGTGAACACCCGCACCCGTAGCGTGTTGCCGGACAGATTCGGGTACACGTCGACGCTGCTGATCGACGCGGTCGGCACCGGCTCCAACCAGACGGTCTGCCAGATGCCGGAGTTGGGGGTGTAGAAGATCCCGCCCGGGCTCTTGGTCTGCTTGCCGATCGGCGGCAGGCTGCCGTCCTGGCGGCTGTCCGTCGGATCCCACACCTTCACCACGATCTCGTTCGTGCCACCGTGGAGATGCGGCGTGACGTCGAACGTGAAGGCGTCGTAGCCCCCGGTGTGCCCGCCGACCTGAGCGCCGTTGACCCACACGGTGGCCTGCCAGTCGACCGCCCCGAAGTGCAGCAGTGTCCGGCGGCCGGACCAGTCGGCCGGCACGGTGAAGGTGCGCCGGTAGAACAGGTAGTGGCGGTTGTCGTTCGCGGCGCGCCGCACGCCGGACAGGGCGCTCTCCACCGGGAACGGCACGTTGACCCGCTCGGGGAGGTTCGTGCCGAACTGCGGGGCGTCGTTGGTGGCGGACTGGCGGAGTTGCCACTCGCCGTTGAGGTTGAGCCAGTCGGGCCGGGTCATCTGCGGTCGCGGGTACTCCGGCAGGGGCGTGCCGATGAGGGCCTCACTGGTCCACGGCGTGGTCAGTGGGGGCGTCTTCGCGGGGGCCGCCCGGGCCGGGGACACCGGCGCGAGCAGGGCGGCCAGCAGGGTGAGGGCGGCCGTGAGCGGCAGGGTGCGGATGCGGGCGCGACGTGTCATGCCGTCTCCGATGCGGACGGGTCGGCGCGGGCGCGGGGACGCGCCCGTGCGACGGGACGGGGGTGCTCCGGGAGGGGGCGTACGGCGTCGGTGACGGCCGGGGCAGGACGACCCGCGCGGGCCGTCCTGCCCCGGGGTGGCGCGGTCAGCTCAGCGGTTCGACCCAGATGTTGCGGTAGTGGACGTTGAGGCCGGGGTCGCCGTGGTCCTGCAACCGGATCGGCCCCACCGAGGGTCCCTCCGGGGCGCCGTTGCCCGTGGGCCCGTTGATCACCGCGTTGTCGTGGACGGTGACGCCGTTCCACACGACCGTGACGCGGGCGTTCTCCGTCTTGACCCCGGCGCTGTCGAAGCGGGCCGCCCGGAAGGTGACGTCGTAGGTCTGCCACGTCTCAGGCGCGCCGGCCGCGTTGACCGATGGCGCGATCTTTCCGTAGATGGCGCCGCCCTCGTCGTTGGCCGGGGTGGTGTCGCCGAGGGAGTCCAGGACCTGGAGCTCGTAGCGGTCCTGTAGGTAGATCCCGCTGTTGGCGCGGGCCTGGCCGGTGACGTCCGGCGGCAGGTTGGGCAGCCAGAACTCGACGTGCAGCCGGAAGTCACCGAAAGCGCGCCTGCTGCGGATGTCGCCGCCGAGGACCTCCACCCCGCCCCTGGCCAGCGGCCACGTCGCCGGGGTGCCGTTGGTGTACTCGAAGTTGTCGAGGTGGGATCCGTCGAGGAGCGTGACGCGGCCGGTGTCGCCGCCGGGGCCGTGGGCCTCGAACTCGTAGATGCGTGCCGCGTTGTCGGAGGTGTTGGTGGCCTTGGTGACGTTCAGTCGGACGTATCTGGCCTGGGTGGGGGAGATGTCGTGGGTGGTGGTGTTCGCCGTGTTGGCGGTGACGGTCGCCGCCGTGGTCCAGGACGTGCCGGTGGTGCTGGTCTGGATGGTGAAGTCGCGGGTGTTCCAGGCGGTGTTCTCGCCGCCGGCGCCCGCGTGCCGTACGACGAGGCGGCTCACGCTCCGGGTGGTGCCCAGGTCGACCTGGAGCCACTTGTTGGTGCCCGTCGAACACCACTTGTCGCTGTTCCCGCCGGACACGCTGCCGTTCACGGCCCTGGCCGGGCCCTCGGTGGCCGAACAGGAACTGTCGGCCGTCGCCGCCCTGCCCAGCGCGAGGTTCTCGGTGGCGGCCTGCCCGCCGTAGGCCTCGAACTCGTAGATGCGTGCCGCGTTGTCCGTGGTGTTGGTGGCCTTGGTGACGTTCAGTCGGACGTATCTGGCCTGGGTGGGGGAGATGTCGTGGGTGGTGGTGTTCGCCGTGTTGGCGGTGACGGTCGCCGCCGTGGTCCAGGACGTGCCGGTGGTGCTGGTCTGGATGGTGAAGTCGCGGGTGTTCCAGGCGGTGTTCTCGCCGCCGGCGCCCGCGTGCCGTACGACGAGGCGGCTCACGCTCCGGGTGGTGCCCAGGTCGACCTGGAGCCACTTGTTGGTGCCCGTCGAACACCACTTGTCGAGGTTGCCGCTGGTGACCGTTCCGTTGACGGCCCTGGCCGGGCCCTCGACGGCGGAGCAGGAACTGTCGGCGGTCGCCGCCCTGCCCAGCGCGAGGTTCACGGGCGGCTGCTGACCGGGGATGGCGTTGAGCGTGTACCAGACCTCGGTGCTCCAGAGCGACTGACCGTTGCTGGCCGCGAACGGCCGGGGCGATCGGACGTGTACCACCCGACCGGCCTTGAGGCCGTTGATCACCAGCGTGACCGTCTTCCCGTCCTGCGACAGCGTGGCCGACGAGACCGACAGGGTCTCCTCGTCGACCTTCGGCCCGCCGTACGCGGCCGTCGCCACGTAACGCCACTGCTTGACCCGGTACTTGCTGGCCAGGGCCGCGGCGGTCGTCGCCGACAGCGGCTGGGTGTATTCGATCTCGAAGCCGTTGGGCAGCGCCCGCATGGCCCGCATGTCGAAGTTGTTGCTGCCGTTCGGGGCGATCTTCTGCAGGCCGTAGCTGAGCTTGCCGTCCTGCCCCCAGTTGCCGCCGCCGTGCAGGCCGCCGGTGTAGATGGCGCCGTCGGGCCCGACGCTGACCTCGGACACCCCCGCCTCCAGGCCCTGGGTCAGTCTGAACAGCGCCCCCTGGTACTCGCCGTTGACCTTCTCCAGGAAGGCGCGCTGGAGCCCGCCGTAGGTCACGTCGCCGATGAGCATCTGCCCGGCGAAGGTGCCCTGGGTCAACATGACCGGGGTGCTCGGCGAGTTGCCGATCTCGTTCTGCGGCATCCAGAGGACCGGCTGGACCACCGCGTTGTTGTCGAACGGCCCGGGCGGGTTCATGTAGTGGTTGAAGAAGCGGCCCTGCTTGACGTGCACGAGCTTCGACGACGGCAGCCAGGCACCCTGGTTGTCGGTGACGAAGATGTCGCCCTCCGGGCCCCAGCCGATGCCGTGCGGGGTGCGTAGGCCGCCGGCCACGTAGTCGACCACGCCGGTGCTGCGGTTCACCTTGATGGTCGTGCCCCGGTTCGGGGCCGGTTGCGGGTCGGTCGTGGCCCCGCCGTAGTTGATGGACACCGAGAGGTTCAGGTAGAAGTACCCGTCCCGGTACAGCAGGCCGAACCCGAACTCGTGGAAGTTGCTGCCGAACGGCCAGGTGGCCACGGTGCGGTACTGGTCGGTCACCCCGTCGCCGTTGGTGTCGTTGAGTTCGGTGAGCTTCGCCTTCTCGGCGACGTAGATCTTCCCGTCGACGATCTTGAGCCCCATCGGCTCCTGAAGCCCCGTCGCCACCCGCTGCCGGGTCACTTGGCCGGCGCTGGTGCTGCCGGTGACGTTGCCCAGGATCCACACCTCGCCCACGCTGGTCAGGGAGCCGCCCCAGGTGGACACGGCCAGCCGGCCGTCGGGGAACCAGTCGAACCCGGTGACCTGCGGCTGGAAACCACTTGGGCGCAGGTCGGTCAGGGTGTAGTTCGGGTGCACCGACGTGAGCGGCAGCCCGTCGCCGGGGGAGTCGCCACTGGCCTCGCACTCCTTGCGGCCGGGTGCGGTCACCCGCACGACGCCGGCGTCGGTGCTCAACGCCGAGTTCGGGACGTTCACGAACGTGCTCGAGCCCGGGGGCTGCCACTGCAACGTGAGCTGCTGGCCGCCCGTACGCTCGAAGTGCTCGATGCGCAGCGAGTGGTATCCGGCGGTCAGGTCGACCGCGCCGTCCTTGGCCTCCGGGCCGTGCACACCGTCGTGGTCGACGATCAGGGTGTCGTCGATCAGCAGACGCGACCCGTCGTCGCTGATGAGTCGGAAGGTGTAGCGTCCGGCCTGGGTGATGTTGACGTTGCCGAGGACGTGGACCAGGAAGTGGTCCTCGATGCCGAAGTCCGCCGCGCTCGTCCAGTTGACCGTCGGCATGAGCCTGTCGACGTTCGGGGTCTGGCCGGCCTTCAGGGTGCAGAGGTTGTTCAGCGGCACCTGCAGGTCGAAGACGCGCAGGGTGACGCCGGGTTCCTGCGGGGGCGGAGCGGCAGCCGCGCTCGGCGGGGACAGCCACAGGCCGGCGACCGCCATGACGGCGGTGACGGCGCTCGCGATGGGCACGCGTGCTCGTCGGGACGATCCGAGCATTCTTCTCCTCCAGGGGAGCGGGACAACGACGTACGTCGTCGCGCGGCGCTCGGGCTCAGCGGCGGGCCCGGACATCGAACGGACATCGTTGTCATGTCCTGATGGTTGGCCTGGCACGCCGCTGCCTGGTGAGGCAACACTAGGATTCTTAAATCTAAATGTCTAGATGTTTATGCGAGATCGTCTGAACTTTCGTCCGGACGGGCAAAAGTCGTCGACGCCGTGCGGTGGTCTAGCGTGCCGCCATGCTGCTCACCCTCCGGCCGCTCGCGCTCGACGACACCGCAGCCGTCCACGACTGGGCACGCCTGCCGGAGTCGTGCCGCTACCAGGCGTGGGGGCCCAACACCTACGAGCAGACGCAGGCGTACGTGCGGGCCGCCGTTGCCGCACCCCGGACCGGCTGGTCTTCGCGGTGCTCCTCGACGGCGAGGTCGTGGGCAGCGCCGAGCTGAAGCTGCACGGCCCGAGCACCGCCGAGATCGCGTACGCGATCCATCCACGGCGGTGGGGCCAGGGCATCGCCACGGCCGCGGCGCGGGAACTGCTGCGACGGGGCTTCGGCGAACACGGGCGCCATCGCATCTTCGGTACGTGCGACCCTCGCAACCTCGCCTCGGCGGCGGGCCCGGCCACACCTCACGGTCCGCGACGGGCGTGGGGGCGGTAGGCTGTCGAAGCGGGTACGCGACGGCCGATGACGGGCCACGACCACCCGCCTTCCTTCCGGCTCGCAGCCGCCAGTGAACATGTTGCGCGTCGCCCTGTGAAATCTTGGAGTACGTCTTGGCAGACATGACGCCGCCCGCCCTGAATCCCTTCGAATCAGAGGGAGACGGGGACACCGACCGCGAACGCGGGCGAGCGGTGGACGTGAGCGCGGACGCGATGACCCGCATGCGCACCCCGTTCGTCTCGACAGACAGTGACCACGGCACCGCCGACGAGAGGCGGGCGTCGCGTTCCTGATGCTCCGCGCCGGGGTCGTCGAGAGCGACGACTACGGCTGGATCCGCCACCAGATCGGCGCCCGGCCCTTATTTGACCGTTAACCAACGGTCCAACTGGTTCACCAGGTGGGGCCGGACTGGGCAGACTGGGACGATGTCCGCCGCTGAGTCGCCCGCCCGCCGCCGTCGTACCCAGGCATTCGTCGCGGTGGTCGCCGCGCTCGCCGTGGCGGTCGCCCTCGGCGCCTGGTCGCTGCGGGACCGGGTCGCCGGTGGACCCGGCCTGTCGGAGCAGGGCGCCGTGACCACCTTCGGTGCCGCCCCGGCGGATCGCGCCCCCGCCTGCGCCGGTCGACCGGCCCGGGCGCCCCGCGAGCTGCGGGGCATGTGGATCACGACGGTGAACAACATCGACTGGCCGAGCCGGCGGGGGGTGCCGGCCGAGACGGCGCGGGCGGAGTTCCGGGGCTGGCTGGACCTGGCGGTGCGGCACAACCACAACGCGGTCTTCGTGCACGTGCGGCCGAGCGGGGACGCCCTCTGGCCGTCGGCGTACGCGCCGTGGTCGGAGTGGCTGACCGGGCGCCGCGACGGTCGCGACCCGGGCTGGGACCCGATGGAGTTCATGGTCGCCGAGGCGCACGCCCGCAACCTGGAGTTCCACGCCTGGTTCAACCCGTACCGGGGCGGGCAGCCGGCCACGGTGGGCGGGCCCGGCCCGAGGCTGGACCGGCTCGCGCCGACGCACCCGCTGCGGCGGCACCGCGACTGGGTGGTGACCTATCCCAGCGCCGACCGGCCCGGCAGCCGCCTCTACTTCAACCCCGGCATCCCCGAGGCACGCACGTTCGTCGAGGACTCGATGCTGGAGGCGGTCCGGCGGTACGACGTCGACGGGGTGCACTTCGACGACTTCTTCTACCCGTACCCGGAGGCCGGGCAGGACTTCCCGGACGACGCGACGTTCGCCCGGTACGGCCGGGGGTTCGCGGACAAGCACGCCTGGCGCCGGGACAACGTGAACACGCTGGTCCGCGAGATGAGCGAGCGGATCAAGGCGATCAAGCCGTGGGTCAAGTTCGGCATCAGCCCGTTCGGCATCTGGCGCAACAAGCGCACCGACCCGGCCGGCTCGGCGACCGCGGGGTTGCAGAGCTACGACGACATCTACGCCGACACCCGACTCTGGGTACGGCGGCAGTGGCTGGACTACGTCGTGCCGCAGCTGTACTGGCACATCGGTTTCGACAAGGCCGACTACGCCAAGCTGCTGCCGTGGTGGACGGCCACGGTGCGCGGCACCCGGGTCCAGCTCTACATCGGCCAGGCCGACTACCGGGTGGGCGAGCGCGGCGCCTGGCGCGACCCGGCCGAGCTGGACCGCCAGCTCGCCCTCAACCGCCGGTACGGCGCGAGCGGGAGCGTGCACTTCAGCGCCAGGCAGGTGCGCACCGACAAGCTCGGCGCGGTCAGCCGGTACAGCGGGGCCCACTACGCCGGGCCGGCGCTGGTGCCCGCGATGGCGCAGCTGCCGGCGGCGCCGCCGGCCGCCCCCACGGTCACCGGCGCGCGGCGTACGGGTGTCGACGCGGTGACGCTGACCTGGCGCGGGGACGGCGCCGCGAGCTTCGCCGTCTACCGTGTCGACGGCGACACCGCCCGGCTCGTCGGCACCGCCCGGGGCGCCGGCTGGGTCGACCGCACCGCCCCCGCCGACCGTTCACTGTCCTACTGCGTCTCCGGCCTGGACCGCAGCGGCAACGAGGGTCGCCTCAGCGCGCCGATGGCCGTCGACACCCGGTAGGAGCGGGCGGTCAACCGACGAGGTGGACACGCTCACCGGGGTGCGGGCGGCGGATGTCGGCGCCCAGGCGGTCGGCCTCGCGCCGCAGTACGCCGTCGCGCACCCGCGCCCCAGTCGTTGAGGAGGCCGTCGTGGACGGCGTAGGCGCGCCGGGGTGCCATCCGGCGTAGGCATGCGATCAGGTCGGGGACGGTCATCCACGGCGCCTGGCTCGAAGTGATCGAAGTGTCGTGGGATCTGCCCGGCGGCCGGAGCTGCCGCAGGCAGAACCCGGTAGGCGACGCAGCGCGCCCGGAGAGGTCGCCCCGGTTGCGGGAACGCCCGGTCGCGCCGGTTACCCTGCGGCGGTGGTGGTCGGCGAGGACGGGGAGCGGCTGGCGGCGTCGCTGGCCGACCGGCTCGACGCGGTCACCTTCACCGACCTGACCACGGACCAGGTCACCGCCCGGTTGATCGACGCGGTGGTCGACTGGGCGGGGGAGCGGGGCTGGCGGGTCTACCGGCGGGCGTCCAGCGTGTTGCCGCTGCCGCCGCCGATGTCCGCGCAGCAGTCGGTGCTCGACGTGGCCTGCGCCCGCCCGGACGGGCCGCCGGTCGTCGTCGAGGTCGATCACGGTACGCGCCGCCGTACCTGGGAGAAGCTGCTCGCCGAGGCCGACGCGGGGCGGGTCCCGCTCTGGGTGCGCTGGGGCGCCGGCCGGTTCACCGCGCCGCCCGCGCCGATCCTGATGGTGGCCTGCGAGGTGAGCGGGCGGCCGGACCCGACCGGCCGGGGGCGGGTACACAGTCGTTCGCCGCGAGCCGACAAGCTGCCGCCGGCGCATTCGGCCGTGCGGGTCGCGACGGTGGACGCCGTCGAGCTGCCGCTGCCGCCGCCCGGGTCGCCCGGGGCCTGAGCCGCACGGGCACGGCCGCCGCACGGCTCGCGGCATCGCCTCGGTGCGTGCGCACACCGGGTGGCGGTCGACGGTGCGACCTCGGCCGTGACGCCACAGAGTGGCCGGGCCGTGCCAGACTGCGATCATGGACGAGACGCCGAATTTCCTCCGCCCGTTCGTGCTGACGCCGGCCGCACGTCGGCACGAGCGAGAGGCGAACCTCGACTGGTACGTACCGGAGGGCGGCGGTCCGCACCCCGCCGTGGTCCTCGTCCACGGGGGACCGCTACCGGCCGGCCTGCACCCGGGTCCCCGCGACTGGCCGGTCTACCGCGGCTACGGCTGCCTTCTCGCCGACCGCGGTCTCCTGGCCGTCACCGTCGAGCACCGGATGCGCGTCGTCGCCGGCCCGCAGGGCCCCGTCACCGACTGCCCGACGGCCGCCCTCGACGTCGCCTCGGCCGTGGACCGGGTACGTGCCGACCCGCGCGTCGACGGCGGGCGGATCGCCCTCTGGTTCTTCTCCGGCGGGGGACTGCTGAGCACGGACTGGCTGCGGGACCGGCCCTCCTGGCTGCGGGCCGTGGCCCTGACGTACCCGCTCCTCGCGCCGATGCCGGGTTGGGGCGTCGACCCGCGCTTCGATCCGGGCGCGGCCGTCGGCGAGCCGGGCGGGCCCGTACCGCCGCTGCTGCTCACCCGCGTCGGCCGGGAACGCGACGAGATGGCCGAGACGGTCGCGGCGTTCCTCGACGCGGCGGGCGACGCCGGCGTACGGGTGGAGGTGATCGACGTACCGGGCGGGCAGCACGGGTTCGACATGCTCGACCACACCGACGAGTCCCGGCGGGCGGTCGAGCAGGCGGCCGACTGGGTCTCGCAGCGACTGGCCCGGTGACCGGCTCTCCTTCCCACTCCGCAGCGGCGACGCTCTGCGGTGCGACGGCCGGTCGACCTCCGCCGGGAAGGGGCTGGTTTTGCGATCATGGGTACGTCGACCCGCCCGAGAGGAGGTGATCCGTGGTGGCAGGCGTCCCCGCCGATCCGAACGTCCTGCATCCGATGCCCGAGCAGCCGCGGGTGGTGCTGTTGAAGCCGCTGGTCACCTCGCCGCTGATCGAGGTCGGCGAGTTCTCCTACTACGACGACCCGGACGATCCGACCGCCTTCGAGACCCGCAACGTGCTGTACCACTACGGGCCGGAGAAGCTCATCATCGGGAAGTTCTGCGCACTCGGCGAGGGCGTGCGGTTCATCATGAACGGCGCCAACCACCGCCTCGACGGCCCTTCGACGTTCCCCTTCCCGATCATGGGCGGTTCCTGGGCCGAGCACTTCGACCTCATCACCGGCCTGCCCGGACGGGGTGACACCGTCGTGGGCAACGACGTCTGGTTCGGATACCGCGCGATGGTGATGCCCGGCGTCCGCATCGGCCACGGGGCGATCGTCGCTTCCGGTGCCGTCGTCGTCGACGACGTGCCCGACTACGGCGTCGTCGGCGGCAACCCGGCCAGGCTCATCCGCCGCCGGTACGGCGACGAGGACATCGTCCGCCTGCTGGCGCTGGCCTGGTGGGACTGGCCGCTCCCACACCTCACCGAGCACGTCCGCACGATCATGTCCGGCAGTGTCGACGCCCTGGAGGCTGTGGCGCCGCCCGCACGGCGGCCCGGGTCCTCCGACTCCTGACGACGCGGCCGCACACCGCACCCACCTGCCGCGCTGCGGGTTCGGCGTCGAAGGTCTCGCCCACCGCACCGACCTCGGGTAGCGGCCGGGAGCCTGGACCGGGCTGGGTGCGGATACTCAGCGACGCATCGGTGCGACAGCTCAGGCGTCCCCGGCCGGATGCGCCGAGGATTCTGACATGGCCGAGACGCTGCACCGCTACGCTGATCCGTCCTTTGTCGCGTCACCGCGCCTGACGGCCGGGGAACGCTGGCGACGGGCACGTCTGACGATCTTCGGTCGGGTGCTCGGGGCGGTGGTGCGGCTCGCCGGTCGCCATCCCGCCTCGTGGCGGTGGTCGGCCCGGCGGCACCACCCGGCACTGGACCTGCTCGCGGCGGCGAACGCCCGTGCGGGTTGCGCGCTCGCCGCACTGGACGTCCCGGCGTACCGCTCCTTCCTGCGCGCCCGGCCGGCCGGGGCCCGTCGCCGGCTGCGGGACTTCCCGGAGACCGACAAGGTGAGCTACGTCGTTCCGTTCGACGCCGCCCGGCGCTGCCGGGGCGGACGACTGCCGGCCCGGGGCGTGGTGGTCGACGAGTCGGCCGGGTCGTCGGGCCGGCCCTTCAACTGGCCGCGCGGCGAGCGGGAACTGCGCGCGGTGCACCGCGACGTCGTCGGCTACACCAGTCTGGTCTTCCCGATGCGTCGCCCGTTCGTCATCAACGCCTACTCGATGGGCGCCTGGGCGACCGGGACGACGACCGGCGCCGCGATGGCCCGCATCGCGGTGGTCAAGAACACCGGCCCGGACCTCGGCAAGATCGTCGACACGCTTCGCGAGTTCGGCCCGGACTTCGACTACCTGGTGACCGCGTACCCGCCGTTCCTGAAGCACCTGCGCGACCGGCTCGACGCCGACGGCTTCGACTGGTCGCGCCACCGTGTCTTCGCCAGTTGCGGGGGAGAGGGGATGACCGAGGCGTTGCGCGCCTACCTGGAGGAGCGGTTCCTGAAGGTCCGGTCGGCGTACGGCGCCTCGGACCTGACCATCGGGATCGGCGCGGAGACCCGGTTCACCGTGTGGCTGCGGCGCCGCCTGCGCACCGACCCCGAGCTGCGGGCGGCGCTGCTCGGCGTCGACGAGCAGCGGTTGCCGATGGTGTTCCAGTACAACCCGTTGGCCACCTACCTGGAGACCAACGAGCGCCGGGAACTGCTCTGCACCATCACCGGCCCCGACGTCCTGCAGCCGCGGCTGCGGTACAACGTCGGCGACGAGGCGCTGCTCGTCGGGTATCGGCGGATCCTCGACCTGGTCCGCGGCGATCCGCAGCGCTGGGCCGAGTGCCGCGCGGCGCTGGCCAGCGAGCGGATGACCCTGCCGCTGCTGCTGCTGTTCGGCCGGCGCGACTCGACGGTGTCGTACCTGGGCGCCAACCTCTACCCGCAGGACGTGGAGTACGGCCTCTACGCCGGGAACCCGTACGCCGCCGAGATCAGCCGGTTCTGCCTGGCGCTGGCCGAGGACGCCGCGCTGGAGACCCGGCCCGTGGTGCACCTCGAACTGCGCCGTCCGCTGCCCGACTCGGACCGCGAGGCTCTCGCCGGCGCCTGCCGCAGCGGCGTACGCCGGCACCTGGCGGATGTCTCCCGCGACTTCGCGCAGTCGCTGACCGAGGACCCGACCGCCGGTGACCTCCGGATCGAGCTGCACGAACCGGGCGCCGGCCCGTTCGCCGGCCAGCAGAAGATCAAGAACGTCTACCTGAAGGGCTGAGAGATGCGTACCCGTGACTTCTCCCGCGCCCCCGCGCGGGCGCAGGCCGGCGCCATGTTCTTCGGCGCCACCCGCTACAGCGGGCCGCTGGCGATCCTGCGGCTCCTCCCGGCCTGGCTGCGGATGGTCCGCGACATGCGCCGCATGTCCGGATACCGCTGGCACCGGGTGTACTGGGAGTTCCCGTTCACCCTCGGCACCGTCGCGTTCTTCGCCGACCGCGACGCCCTGCTGCGCTTCGCCCGGTCCCGGCACCACCGCAAGCTGATGGTCTGGCTCACCGACGGCAACCGCAACGCGACCGCGGGCTTCATCCGGCTCTTCACGGCCGAACCCGACGGCTACTCCAACGGGCTGTGGCGGGCCGAGTCCACCGAGATGGGGCACATCGCGACGTTCACGCCGCTGGGATCGGAGACGGTGGGACCGGCGGTGCGGCGATGACCGCCCCGCGCGGTCTGGAACGCGTCGTCGACCGGCGCGGCCTGCGCGAGTTCCTGGCGCTCACCGACCGGGTGTACGCCGGCGAGCCGCGCTTCGTGCCGCCGTCGCGCCAGCAGGTGCGGCGGTGGTGGCGCGACGGCGTGCCCATGTACGTGCTCCGCGACGGCGCGGGTGCCGTCGTGGCCCGGACCACCCTGCACACCGACGCCGCCCTCGACGCCCGACTCGGCCGCCGGTGCCAGCTCTTCGGGCTCACCGAGTTCACCGCCGCGGCGGCGCGCCCGCTGTTCGACGCGATCGGCGCCGCCGCCCACGCCGCCGGCGACCGGGACGCGCTCTTCGGGCCGGTGGCGTTGCTGCCCAACCAGTCGGGCGGGGTCATCACCTCCGGGTACGCCGACCGGGGCTTCATCGACAGCGCCTGGAACCCGCCCCGCTACGTGACCGCGTACGAGTCGTCCGGGTTCCGCCGGCGGTTCGAGTCGGACACCTGGATCTGCCCGGTCACCGCCGGAGACGACGTCCCGCCCGACCCCGACCTTCCACCCGGCGCCGACGAGGACGGCGCGGAGCTGAGGGTGCACCGGGGCGACGTCCGCCGGCTCGCCGACCAGCTCGAACTGCTGCGCGGGATGCTGAACGCGTCCTTCGCCCAGCTCGGCTACTACACCCAGATCTCCGCCGCGCAGCTGCGCCGGCAGACCGACGGGCTCGCGTACCTGCTGAACGAGTCGCTGCTGCTCTACCTGACCAGGGCCGGGCGGCCCGTGGCGTTCGTGCTGTGCGTACCGGACATCAGCGAGTTCGTGGTTCGGGTCCGGGGCGACCTCAACCTGGTCAACCAGCTCCGGCTGCTGGCGGTCCGCCGCCGGTACCGGCGGGAGGCGGTGCTGATCGTCAAGGGTGTGCTGCCCGAGCACCAGGGACGCGGATACCAGCGGCTGCTCTCCGCCGCGCTGCGCCGCAACCTGCACACCGGCGGGTACACCACGCTGCGCAGCACCTACGTCGGCCGGGACAACCCGGCCTCGGCCGCGCAGTACCGGACGATGGGCGGCCGGCCGCTGCACGGGTACACCTTCTACGAGAAGGCGCTGTAGACATGGGCCTCGCCGCGTTCCGCGCCCTGGAGCCGCTCTGCTGGCGGGCGCCGAGCGCGCACAACACCCAGCCGTGGCGCCTCGACCACCAGCCCGGAGCGGTCCGGGTGGGCTGGGACGAGGCGCACACGCTGCCGGCGGCCGACCCCTCCGGCCGGGACCTGCGGCTGTCCCTGGGCGCCTTCGTCGAGACCTGTCTGGTCGTCGCGGCCGACGCCGGGCTCCGGATGCGCTTCGTCGCCGACCACCGTGCCGCCGACCGGCGGGCGGGTTGGCTGCGGCCGTCCCCGCACCGCTACGACACCCCGTTCGACGCGGCGCAGGTGCTCACCCGCCGCACCCACCGGGGCCGGTTCTCGGCCGGCCCGGACGCCGGGGTGGTGGCGGCCGTCGACGCCGTCGCGCGGGCGTCGGGCGGGGCGGTCCGGGCCGTACCGGACGCCGGCCTGCTGGCCCGCCTGCTGAGGACCGCCGACCGGCAGACGTACGCCGATCCCGCGGTGGTCGGCGAGTTGCGGTCGTGGCTGCGGCTCACGCCGGCGCACCCGGACTATCACGTGGACGGGCTCACCGACCGGTGCCTGGGTCTGTCCGGGCGCGAGGCGACCGCGTTGCGGGCGGCGCTGGCGGCGTACCCGGTCCTGCGCCCGCTGGGCCTGCCCCGGCTCCTCGCGGCGGCGTCCGGCAACCCGCTCGCGCGCGGTGGCGCCGTGATCGTCCTGATCGGACCGCCCGGGACGCACGACGCGACCCAGGTCGAATTCGGTCGGGTGCTCGCGCGCACGTGGCTGACCCTGCACGCGGCCGGGCTGGCGGCGCACCCGCTGAGCCAGCTGATCGACACTCCCGCGACCCGGAACGCCCTGGGCTCGCTGCTGGGCGTGGCGTCGGAGCGCCTGCTGCACGTGGCCCGGGTCGGCCGGCCGGTGGGCCCGGCGGCACCCTCGGCGCGCCGGGTCGGCGGCAGCGGGCAGGGCCTGCGCTGATCCCTCTTCGACGGCGGTGGCGCGGCCGCGTCGGGGCCGCGCGGGGGCCGGCGTGCGGGCGGCACCTCCCAGGGGTCACGACGCCTGGCTGGCCGCGGGCCGTCGGGTCGCCGACCGGCGGACCACCGGCTCGGACCCGGCGCGGCGGACCGGGGTGAACAGCCCGCCGACCGCGACCAGGAGACACCCCGCTCCCGCGACGAGAGTGACCGCGGTGACGCCGTAGCGGCCCGCGGCCCAGGTCAGCACGGCGGCGCCGGCCGGGCCGAGCGCGTAGTGCGTGCTCCAGAACGCGGAGGTGACCCGCCCGAGCAGGTGGTCGGGGGTGATCTCCTGGCGCAGCGACATCGAGCAGATCCCGCCCACGCTGACGCCGCACAGGTACACCGCGGTCAGCACGGTGACGCCCCGCACGCTCCCGACGACGCCGATGCCCACGATGGCGAGACCGCACACCGCGTGCGCGCCGATCCAGGTGATGCCGAAGCCACGCCTGCGGCGCAGCGGTGCCACCAGCAGTGCTCCGACGACCGTGCCCAGGGCCGCCAGGCCCAGCACCGTGCCGACCGTGCCGTCGGAGCCGCCGAGGTCGTGCTTGACGTGGTAGACGAGGACGTCGGTGAGGCCGTACGTCAGGAAGATGAAGACCGACAGCAGGACGGTCAGCGAGCGCAGCACGGGCTGCCGCCAGAGGAACCGCGCGCCGGCGAGGAACTCGGCCAGCCGGCCCTCCCGCGCCGCCGCGCCGCCGGCCTCCGCGCCCTCGTCGGACCGGCGTAGCCGCACCAGCCAGAGGCCGAGGGCCGACAGGGCGAAGCTGGCCGCGTTGATGGCGATGGCCGCCGTGGGGCCGAAGCGGGCCGACACCACGCCGGCGAGCAGCGGCCCGAGCACGGCCGCCGCCGCGTACGTCGCCTGGAGGCGACCGTTGGCCTCGGTGATCCTGGGCCGGTCGACGAGGTTGCGCACCGCGGTCACCGCGGCGACCTGGAACACCATGCCGGCCGCCTCGCAGATGGGCAGCACGACGAAGAGCAGCCAGACCTGCGGGCCACCGAGCCAGGCCAGGGGAATGAGGCCGTAGAGCACCAGGCGGGCCAGGTCGGCGGTGATCATCAGTTTCCGTCTGTCGTACCGGTCGACCAGGACGCCGCCGAAGATCCCCGCGCCGACGGACGCGGCACCGGCCGCTGCCGTGAGCAGGCCCATCTGGGCGACCGACCCGGTCGCGTGGAGCACGAGCAGCGGCACCGCGATGTAGGCGAACGAGTCGCCGGCGGCGGAGAGCGACTGCGCGGCCCAGTAGGCGCCGAAGTTGCGATCACGCCACAGGGGACGCGGAACCGGATCGGTGCGTCGGCTCATGTCGGCGAGGGTAATCCGCTGCCCCCTGCCAGCGGTGTCCCCGGCACGCGAACGGGTGTCTCCCGGCCGGGAATCAGGGTGGGGCCGGCCGCGGCCGGCCCGTACGATCTTCCTCGCGGTGGGCGGCTCCCCGCGGTGCTTCCTTCTCACCCTTTCCTGGCAACTAGCGTCGCGACTCTCCGCCCACCGCCTTCGCACGGGGAGGTCGCGAGCATGGATGCGCTGGCCGTGGTGCTGCTGCGACGCACCGGCCGGGTCGCGGTGGTGGGCACGGGTGCCGCCCCTGTGGACGGTGCCGCCTGGGTGGCCGCCCTCGAGGCCGATCTGGCCGGTCGTGGCTGGCTGCTCCGGGACGACCTGCGCACGGCGGCGGCCCGGCTGCCGGCGTCGGTGCGGGTCCGGTGGGCCGACTGGCTGCTGGCGACCATCGACGAGATGGTCGGCGCGGATCGTCCGATGCTGCCGCTCTACCGGTCGTTCCCCGACACCCCGCGCGACATCGAAGCGGTCTACGTACGGCGGCTGCTGACCCATCTGTTCGCCGTGCCCGGCGCGCCCTGCGTGCTGTGCGGCCGCGAGGACGGTGGCGCGCCGCTCGACCCGTGCGGCCATCCCGTGTGCCCGGCCTGCTTCCCGCCGGAGCAGGTCACCGCGTGCCCGGTCTGCGGCCGCCGGCTGGCGGCGGACGACACGTACCTCACCGTCGTCGCGCCCCCGGCCCCGGTGCGCCGCCGGCTGCGGCGGGCCGGTGCGCCGGTCGGGGACACCGGCGCGCGCGCCGTCCCGGCCGCGCCGCCGCTGCCGATGCGTCTCGCCGGGCTCGAGGCCGACCCGGTCGGCGCCGCGGCCCGGCTCCGCGACGAGCTGGTCGCCCGTCCTGCCGCGCTGAGCGGGTCCGACCGGGCCGACCTCGAGGTGTTGGTGAACGCCACCGCGCCGGGCCGCCTCGACTGGTTGCCCGAGGTGGTGCCGGCGCGGGAGACCCTCGCGCTGGTCGTCGCCTGGGCGCTGCACGCCACGGCGTGCACCCCCGGCCACCGCGACCTGGTCGCCGCGGCCCGCCGGCGGTGGTCGACCGCCACGGACGTGGCGCGGACCCTGTGGGCGTACTCGGGTGGGGACCCGGGGCTGGTCCTGCCGAGGCGGGACGACGGGTCCGGGGCTCCGGGCGCGGCCTGGCGACCGGTCCACGAGCCCGTCGTCGTCGTGCCGGTCGCCCGGGTGCGGGCCCTGCCCCGGCCGCTGCGGCGCGCGGCTCTCGCGCATCTCGACGCCTGCGGTGCCGCGGGCGCGGCAGAGGACCTGCGGCGGCACCCCACCGTCTGGAAGCGCCTCGGCGAGCGGCTGCACCCGTACGAGAAGGTGGCCGCGCACCCGGCGGCGGCCGTCGCGTTCGCCGCGCTGCGCGGCACCCGCACGGCGCGCGCCAGCGCCCTCGGCGCGGCCATGGTGGCGGCCTGCGCCCGCGAGCCCCGGCGGCTCGTGCTGACCGGGCACCCCGACGGCACGGTCACGGTCCGCGTGCGGACCCACGCGTCCCTGGTGGAGGAGGCCCTGACCGACGGCGACGTGGCGGGGGCCGCCGGCCTGCTCACCGAACGTCCGGGCGAGCTGTGGCGCCGGCTCGACCACCTGCTGCGGGTCGCCGGGGACGATCCGGCGGCGTACCCGGCCGTCGAGACGGCCGTGCGCCGGACGGTGGCCCGGGTGGCACCCGGCGTGCTCGCCGCGGCGGCGGCTGAACTCACCGGCCGCGCCGAGACGGTACGGGCGACGGCCGCCGAGCTGGCGGCGACCGCGCGGGCGCGGGCGGCGGCGCGGGCCCGCGGCTCCGCGCAAAGCGGGGCCGCCCCGGCGCTCGCCGTCGGCCTGGGCGACGTCCTGCGCGCCGTCGCGCGAGGCGTGCGCGGTGCCGGCCCCGCCTTCCTGCGGCAGGCGTTCCGGTCGGGCGACGAGCTGCCCCCTCCCGCCGAGGCGCCGCCCGTGGGCGACGCCGTCGAGGAGTCCGGGATCGTCGGTGGCCGTCCCGGTCCCGGTATGCCCCGGCGGGTGTTCCATCCCCGCGGCAGCGTCGTGACCACCTGGACCGAGCCCGAGCGACGCCCGCCGGTGCCCGCGCCGGCGATCACCGCGGTACGCGGGCTGGTCGACGCCGAGCTGACCGCCCGCGCCGCCCGGCTCGGCCGGTTCGACATGGCCGTCCTCGACGCCGCCCTGGCCCAGGTGCCCGCACCGACGCGGGAACGGGCCGCCTCGGCGCAACTGGCGGGGTGGCCACGGGGCAGTGTGCGGGCGCTGCCCGACGCGGAGGTGTTGCGGTTCTTCCTGCACTGGGCGGAGCCGGGCGCCGCGCGGGTCGACCTCGACCTGTCCTGCGTGTTCTTCGACCGGGACTGGCAGCGGGTGGGCCACTGCGACTTCACCCGGCTGCGTTTCGCCGGCGACGGCGCGATCCACTCCGGCGACCTCACTTCCGCCCCGGCTCCGCTCGGGGCCACCGAGTTCCTCGACCTGCACCTGACCCGTCTCGCCGCGCACGGCGTGCACTACGCCGTGCCGACCGTCCTCAGCTACAACGCCGTGCCGTTCGAGGCCCTCACGGAGGCGGTCGCCGGCGTCATGCTGCCCCTCGCCCGGGGCCAGCAGTTCGACGGCGCCCGGGTCGCGCAGCGGTTCGACCTGCGCGGCAACGCCCGGATGCTGCTGCCGATGGTCGTGGACCTGCGCACCCGGCGGCTGCTCTGGACCGACCTGACCCTGACCGGCCGTGGCTACGGCCACAGCGTCGACCGCCACGGTGACCAGCTCGCGCGGGCGGCCGCCGACCAGTGGGAGCACTTCCTGGGCGGCCACCACACCACGGTCCTCGACCTGCTGGCATGGCACGCGGTCGGGCGCGCCGACCGGATCCTGGTCGGCCACGCGGGCCACACCTACACCGAGGTACCGGCCGACGTTGCCGCCGTCCGCGCGGCGGCGTCGGCGGACACCGGCGAGATCCGCGTACCGCCGGATCTGGCCGGCCGCACGGTCCTGGCCGGCGCCGTCGACCCCGACGCCCTCGACCGGCTGGTCCCCGTGCCCGCCCCGGTCGCGCCGGGCTCGACGGTGGTGACGGTGACCGGCACGCCCGGCCATCCGTGGACGCCGCTGCGCGCCGGTGACGTGCTGGCCGGGCTGGGCACCGGCTGAGGCGACCGATCCGCGCGGCGCGGGGGGCGGTTATGTAGGCTCGCATCGATCTTCGCGGGAGGCCAGTCAGTGATCGAGCTACACGTCGAGCCGGAGTTGCTGGAGAAGGCGTCGCGGGTGTGCGACGACCTGCGGGACGATCTGCGGCGCGACGTGTCCGACGTCGGAGACGAGACGCGGGCCGCGGTCTCCGGCCTGCCCGGATGGCAGACCCGGGCGGCGCTGGAGCAGCTGCGCTGGTCGTGGTCGGACGACCTGACCAAGCTGGACCGCTATCTGTCGCAGGTGGGCGACGCCCTGCGGGGCTGCGCGATGGACTACCGCTACAGCGACGAGGCCAACGCCGCCCGTTTCGACATCCACGGGCGGTGACCGCACGGTGGTGACCTACGCGGACCTGCGCGAGGCGCGCGTCGCCCCGCTCCGGGACGCCGCGCAGGCCTGGACGGACCTGTCCCGGGCCTGCGCGAAGCTGGAGGAGCGGTGTGGCGCCGAGCTGACCGGGCCGCTGCGCGGCTCGGGCTGGCAGGGGCCGGCTGCCAGTGCCGCGCTGGGCCGGCTGGGCGAACTCGACGACGAATTCGAGGTCGCGAGCCTGCAGACGCGGACCGCCGCGAGCGTGTTGCGTGAGGCGGCGGAGGAGTTCGGCGACCTGCAACGGCGGTTGGAGTCGGCCGTCGGCGCCGCCCGGTCCCTCGGACTGGCCGTGGACGAGGCCGGGCGGGTGTCCGCGCCGGCGATGGCGGCAGGGGACAGGCACGACCCGGACGCGGAGACGATCCACCGTCGGCACGTCCAGAACGCCGCGATCTACACCGATCTCATCACGCGGATCGTCACCGAGGCCACCGAGGCCGACAGCCGGATCGCCCGCGCCCTCACGCAGTTGAAGGCCAGCGCGTCGGGGCAGTTCGCCTGGGAGTACAACCGGGCCAACAGCGGCGCTCTCGCCGCCGCGGCGGCGCTCGAACTGCGCGAGGACGACATCCCCGCGCCGGGCAGCAGCCCCGCCGACGTGCACGCCTGGTGGAGCGGCCTGTCCGACGACGAGCGGCAGGTCTACCTCACCGCCTACCCGGAGCGGATCGGCGCCCTCGACGGGCTGCCCGCCAGCGACCGCGACGCGGCGAACCAGTTGGCGCTGCGCACGTTCGTCGGTGACGACGCCGGCCGGCACCGCGACCGCGACGACCCGCGGCACGCCACCGCGCTCCTGCTGCTGGACAAGCTGGAAGGCACGGAGAACGCGGCGCCGAACGAGCGGCTCTACCTGCTCTCGTTCGACCCGACGGGTGACGGGAAGGCGGCGGTCGCGATCGGCAACCCGGACACCGCCGCCCACACCGCGGTGCTCGTTCCCGGCGTCGGCACCGAACTCGACGACATCCGTGGCCTGATCGGGCGGGCCAACGACCTGCGGGAGGCCTCGGTCGAGCTTGCCCCCGCCGGCGCCGACGTCTCCGTCGTGGCCTGGCTCGGCTACGACACCCCGTCGGTGAACCTCGACATCGTCAGCGCCGTGTTCGGAGCCAAGTCCGAGGCCGGTGCCCGCGCGCTCGACGGCTTCGTCGACGGGCTCCGCGCCTCCCACGACGACAGTCCCTCCCACATCACCGCCATCGGTCACAGCTACGGGTCGACCGTCCTCGGCGAGGCGGCCAGCAACGGCGACGGCCTCGCCGCGGACGACCTGATCGCCGTCGGCAGTCCCGGCATGCGCGTCGAGAACGCCGGCGAGTTCAACATCGACCCGGGACACGTGTGGGCCGGCGCCGCGGCCGACGACACCGTCGTCGCCCGGCCGGAGGAGACGATCGGCTGGCTCGACGGCGTACCCGTCGTCGGGGAGTGGGTGGTCGACGGCCTCGTCGGCATCCACGGCCCCGCGCCGCACGACCCGGAGTTCGGCGGCAACGTCCTGCACGTCGACACCTCCGGCCACAGCGGATACTGGGCGCAGAACAGCCAGATGCTGCGCTCCCAGGCGGCCGTCATCGTCGGCGACTACGAGGCAGCCGCCCTCGACCACGGCAGAGCACCATGATCCCGCCGTACCGCACGCCCTGGTGGCGAGCGGTGGTCCTGGCGGCCGTACTGGTGCCGGTCACCGCCTGCACCGGCGGTGACCCCGGCTCCTCAGGAAAGGACGATCCGTTGCAGACCAAGCCAGCAGCCGAGGTGAGCACCCTGGCCGAGGCGCGGGCCCAGGCCGTCGCCGCCACCGCCGGCGTCGCCCTGGACGACTGGCGGACCAACACCTCGCCCTGCCAGGGCCAGCGGGGCGAGATCGCCGACGACGGACGGTGGACGTTGAGCGGCTTCGCCGGGCTTCCGGTCCCGCCCGCCGACCAGATCACCACGCTGCGGCGCATCCGCGACATGTGGCGGCAGCAGGGCTACGAGATCACCGAGGACCGCACCTTCGCCGACGGCACCCGGGGTGCCGTGTCGATGCGTGACCCCGGCACCGGGATCACGATCAGCCTCACGACCACCGCGAGCCGGGACCGCGTCGCCCTGATCCTGGCGAGCGACTGCTACCGGCCCGCGGCCGGCGAGGACCCGGCCAACGCCTAGGTCGGCTCCCGGCGCGTGCGCGGGCGGCCCGGGCACGCACGGCCACCGGAGTTCAGTGCGCGGCGACCTTCCAGTAGCCGCCGAAGTACACGCGTTCCTTGGCGATGCCGCGTTCGGCGCACAGGTGCCGTCGGACGGTCGTGACCATGGCGGACTCGCCCGCGACGAAGGCGTACGGCGTGCCGGCCGGCAACGCCAGGTCCCGCAGCGTACGGATCACCACGTCGCTGCCGCCCGCCGGCGCGCCGCCCCGGTGCAGCCAGGTCAGCGTGACACCGGGCGGCGTGCGTACCTCGATCTCGTGTTCCGCCGAACCCACCTCGATCAGCGCTATCGCCCGCGCCTGCGGCGGCAGCGCCTCGACGGCCGCGGTGATCGCCGGCATGGCGGTCTCGTCGCCGACGAACAGCTGCCAGTCGGTGTCGGCGGGCGGGGCGTACGCGGCGCCGTCGCTGAGCACGCCGATCCGGTCGCCCGGGGCGGCCCTGCGCGCCCAGGCGGAGGCCGGTCCGCCGTCGCCGTGGAGCACGAAGTCGATGTCCAGCTCGCGCCGGCCGGCGTCCAGGCGCCGGACCGTGTAGTTGCGGACCACAGGCCGTCGCTCCGCCGGCATGGCCTGCAGGGCGGGCCACCACTGCGCGGAGTCCGGCAGGTGCAGGTCGGCGTCGGGCGCGGGGGCGAGGAAGATCCGCGCCAGGTGGTCCGGCCCGGCGTAGCCGAAGCGGTCGATCTCGGCGCCGGTCAGGGTGATGCGCCGCAGATGAGGCGTGAGCGGCCGGTTGGCGACGACCTCGGCGAGCATCGGGCGCCTGATCACCCCGGCCTCGACCAGTGTGGTGCCGACGGTCATGGTGTCGCTCCTTCGAGGATCTGCGCTACCTCCTGGCTGCAAAGTTAGGTTAGCCTGACCTGAGCGCCGGCTGATCTCCTGCCCCTGGTCATCGAAGGTGGAGAATCGGTCCGGGTGCGGAGGCTCGCCCCCGGCCAGGGTGCGTCGGCGCTTTCGCGACCGGCGTCGGCGCGGCCCCGCTGTCGGGCGTCGCCGCGGGGCGCCCGGCGTCGCCGCGGAGGTCGTTTCCGGCCGCCCGTCCGGCCGTCGCCGTCCCGGTCCGTGTCCCGGCCGCGCCCCGTCCGGCCGGTGCCTGTCGCGCTCGCCGGGCGGCGGGCGCCGCGCTCCGCGGCACGGACCGCGTCGCCCCGGTAACCGCAGGTGAGGCGGCCTGCGGGGGCGGTTCCCGGCGGGGCCGCGGTAGATCAAGACCACCCCGGAACGTATGTTAGGTTAGCCTCCCCTTACCAGCATTGAGGTGTACTTTCATGCGCTCAAACCGCTTCCTCACCGGGGTCGTCGCCCTGGCCGCCACGTTGGCGCTCACCGCGTGCGGCGGTTCGTCGAAGGCCGAGGACGCCTCGACCGACGGCGGCTCCTCGGCGTTCCCCGTCACGATCACGCACGCGCTCGGCACGACGACGATCAAGGAGAAGCCGAAGCGGGTCGCGACAGTGGCCTGGGCGAACCACGAGGTTCCGCTGGCTCTCGGCATCGTTCCCGTGGGAATGGCGAAGGCCAACTTCGGCGACGACGACAACGACGGCGTCCTGCCGTGGGTCGCCGAAAAGCTCAAGTCGCTGGGCGGGACAGCCCCGGTGCTGTTCGACGAGAACGACGGCATCAACTTCGAGGCGGTCGCGGACACCAAGCCCGACGTCATCCTCGCCGCGTACTCGGGTCTGACCCAGCAGGACTACGACACCCTGAGCAAGATCGCGCCGGTGGTCGCGTACCCCAAGGCGCCCTGGGCAACGGCGTGGCGCGACACGATCAAGCTGGAGAGCCAGGCCCTCGGCCTGGCCAAGGAGGGCGACGCGCTGATCGCCGACATCGAGAAGCAGATGGCCGACGCCGCCGGGAAGCACCCGCGACTGGCAGGGAAGTCGGCGATGTTCATGACGCACGTCGACCCGACCGACCTCAGCAAGATCGGTTTCTACACGACGCACGACACCCGGGCCCAGTTCTTCGCGGACCTCGGGATGAAGGCCCCGGCAAGCATCGCCACCCTCTCCGCCGGCACCGACAAGTTCACGCTCAACCAGAGCGCCGAGCAGATCCAGGTCTTCGACGACGTGGACATCATCGTCGCCTACGGTGACGACAAGCTGCTCGCCGCCGCGCAGGCCGACCCGCTGCTGTCGAAGATCCCCGCGATCAAGCGCGGCTCGGTGGTCATGCTCTCCGGCAGCACGCCACTGGGCACCGCGGCGAACCCGACCCCGCTGGCCATCCCGTTCGTGCTCAACGACTACGTCGCGATGCTCGCCAAGGCCGCCGACCGGGTGTCATGACCCGGCTCGACTCGCCTGCCCTGCCGGACGTCGCCGTGGTGCGGCGTCCGGCACGGGTACGGCTGCTGTGGTTCCTCGTCGCGGCCGCGGTGCTGCTGGCGTTCATGCTGGCGTCGGTCGCGCTGGGCTCCCGCGACGTCGGCTGGTACGACATCCTCGCCGCGTTCCGGGGCGCGGACGCGACCATGGAACAGGCCGCCGTCACCAAACGGATCCCGCGGACCCTGCTCGCCGTGGCCGTCGGCGCGGCCCTCGGCCTGTCCGGGGCGGTCATGCAGGGCGTCACCCGCAACCCGCTGGCCGACCCCGGCATCCTGGGCGTGAACATGGGGGCGTCGCTCGCCGTGGTCACCGCCATGGTCGCCTTCGGCCTCTCCTCGGCGACCGGCTACCTCTGGACGGCGATCCTCGGCGCCGGCCTCGCGGCGGTCTTCGTGTACGCCGTCGGCTCCCTGGGACGCGGCGGCCCGACGCCACTCAAGCTCGCCCTCGCCGGCGCCGCCACGTCCGCGGCGCTCGCGTCGTTGATCAGCGCCTTCGTGCTGCCCCGCAACGACGTGGCCGGCGGCTTCCGCTCGTGGCAGATCGGCGGGGTCGGCGGTGCGACCTACGACAGCCTCCGGCAGGCCCTGCCGTTCCTCGCCGTGGGCTTCGCGATCTGCGTCCTGTCGGCCCGGGCCCTGAACTCGCTCGCGCTCGGCGACGAGCTCGCGGCGGGGCTCGGCGAACGGGTGGCCGTCGTGCGGGCCGTCGCGGCGATCGGCGCCGTGCTGCTCTGCGGCGCCGCCACGGCCGTCGCCGGACCCATCGGGTTCGTCGGCCTGGTCGTCCCGCACGTGTGCCGCCTGCTGGTCGGGCTCGACCACCGGTGGCTGCTGCCGTTCTCCGCGCTCCTCGGCGCGTCGCTGCTGACCGCCGCGGACGTCGTCGGGCGGGTGGTGGCGCGCCCGGCGGAGATCGACGTGGGCATCGTGACGGCGCTGATCGGCGCCCCGTTCTTCATCTACATCGTCCGCCGGCAGAAAGTGCGCGAGCTGTGAGCACCACGACTCTCGAGGCCGTCACCCACGGCCGGGTCCGCCGTACGCTCCGGCGACGCGTCGTGCTCGTCGTGCTCGCCGTCCTCGTCGTCGCCGCGTTCGCCGTCTCGCTGATGGCGGGGCGCACCTTCTACCCGGCGGCGGACGTCCTGGCGGTGATCGCCGGCGAGGACGTCCCCGGGGCCTCCTTCACGGTGGGCACGCTCCGCCTGCCCCGGGCCGTCCTCGCGATCCTGGCCGGGGGCTGCTTCGGGCTCGGCGGTGTCACCTTCCAGACGATGCTGCGCAACCCGCTCGCCAGCCCCGACATCATCGGCATCAGTTCCGGAGCGAGCGCCGCGGCCGCCTTCGCGATCGTGACGCTGCACCTCGGGGAGGCGGGGGTCTCCGCCTTCGCGATCGTCGTCGGGTTGGCGGTGGCGCTGGTCGTCTACACGCTGTCGTTCAAGGACGGCGTCGCCGGAACCCGTCTCGTCCTGATCGGCATCGGCATCGCCGCGATGCTCGACAGCATCACCGCGTACGTCCTGACCCAGGCCGCCGAATGGGACCTGCAGGAGGCGATGCGCTGGCTGACCGGCAGCCTCAACGGCGCCACCTGGGCGGAGACCGTCCCGGTGGCCGTCGCCGTGGCCGTCCTGGCACCGGTGCTGCTGGGACAGGCCCGCAACCTCTCCATGATGCAGCTGGGCGACGACACGGCCGCGGCGCTCGGGGTCCGCCTCGAGCGCACCCGGATCCTGGTCATCGTCGCGGCCGTCGGTCTCATCGCCTTCGCCACCGCGGCGACCGGGCCGATCGCCTTCGTCGCCTTCCTCTCCGGGCCGATCGCCGCCCGGATCATCGGCCCGGCCGGCTCCCTGCTGCTGCCCTCCGCCCTCGTCGGCGCCCTGCTGGTGCCCGTCGCGGACTTCGGCGGTCAGTACGCCTTCGACACGCGCTACCCCGTGGGTGTCGTCACCGGCGTGCTCGGCGCCCCGTACCTCATCTACCTGCTCATCCGTACGAACCGCGCGGGAGGCTCGCTGTGACCACCACCCACACGCTCGCGGTCGAGAGCCTGACGCTCGGCTACTCCGACCGCGTCGTCATCTCCTCGCTCGACCTCGTCGTGCCGCCCGGGAAGATCACGGCGATCGTCGGCGCCAACGCGTGCGGCAAGTCGACCCTGCTGCGGTCGATGTCGCGCCTGCTGGTGCCCCGCGCCGGCCACGTCCTGCTCGACGGAAAGCAGGTGCACCGGCTGCCGGCCAAGCAGCTGGCCCGTACCCTCGGCCTGCTTCCCCAGTCGCCGACGGCGCCCGAGGGGATCACCGTGGCCGACCTCGTCGGTCGTGGGCGCAATCCGCACCAGCGCGTGCTCTCCCGCTGGAGCAGGGAGGACGACGCCGCCGTGGCGGCGGCCCTGGACGCGACGCAGACGGCGGACCTCGCCGACCGCCCGGTCGACGAGCTCTCCGGCGGCCAGCGGCAACGGGTGTGGATCGCGATGGCCCTGGCCCAGCAGACGGACCTGTTGCTGCTCGACGAACCGACGACGTTCCTCGACGTCAGCCACCAGGTCGAGGTCCTCGACCTGCTCACGGACCTGAACCTGACGCGCGGCACGACGATCGTCATGGTGCTGCACGACCTCAACCTCGCCGCCCGGTACGCGGACCACCTCATCGCGCTGGCCGCCGGCAGGCTGCACGCCGCCGGGGAGCCTGCGCAGGTCCTGACGCAGGAGTGCGTCCGCGCGGTGTTCGGCCTCGAAAGTCAGGTCATCGTCGATCCGACGTCGCGGAAGCCGCTGATGCTGCCGATCGGCCGCCACCACGTGACTACCCGCCCCGGCGTCGGCGGATGACGCGTCGTCGGGCCCCCGTTCACCGAGGCCATTAGGTGAGGCTAACCTGGCCCCCGATCGCTGGGAGGGCGCATCTCGTGTACACATCCACGTTCGTCCGGGCCGTCTTCGACCCCAGGCGGGCTCCGGCCCTCACCTGGGCCGACGCCCTCGTCCCGCGCACCGGGGCGTGACGCCGGTGGCAGCCGACGTGATCAGCGGGCCGGCGGTGCTGCGCCGCGCCCTGCGCCGCCAGCGGGGCCGGGTGGTGGCGGGAATCGTGCTGCTCTGCACCCACCAGGCCGCCGAAGCGCTCGTCCCGGTCGCCATCGGCCTGATCATCGACCGGGCCGTCGCCACCGGGGACGTGCGGGCGCTGCTGCTCTCCCTCGTCGGACTCGCCGCCCTCTTCACCGTCCTCGCCTTCGCCTACCGGGCCGGCGCCCGTCAGGCGTACGCGGCCGTGGAGCAGGAGGCCCACCTCGTGCGGGTCGAGATCGCCCGCAGCGCCCTCGACCCGCGCGGGAACCGCTCGGGCATGCGCGACGGCGAGCTGCTGTCCGTCACCGCCTCCGACGCCGAGTTGTCCGCGCTCGTCGTGCGGGTCGCGGGGCTCTGCGCCGCCGCGGTCACCGCCATCGTGGTCGCGGCCGTCGCGCTGCTCGTCGTCGACGTCCCGCTCGGGCTCGGCGTGCTGCTCGGCGTACCGCTGGTGGTCGTCGCCCTGCAACGGATGGCGCCGCTGCTCAGCCGGCGCAGCGCGTCGCAGCAGGAGGCGCTCGCTGCCACGACCGCGCTCGCCGTGGACCTCGTCACCGGCCTACGCGTGCTGCGCGGCATCGGCGCCCAGGACCACGCCGCCCGCCGGTACGCGGTCGCCAGCCGCCACGCCCTCGACGTCACCCTGCGCGCCGCCACCACCAAGGGCCTGCACCTCGGGCTCACCACCACGGTGAACGGCCTCTTCCTCGCGGCCGTCGCCGGGGTCGCCGGCTGGCTCGCCCTGCAGGGGCGGCTCACCGTCGGCGAACTCGTCGCCGTCGTCGGGCTGGCCCAGTTCATCGCCGAGCCCGTGCAGACGCTCGGCTACTGCGTACAGCTGTTCGCCATGGCTCGCGCCTCCGCCGGGCGGGTCGCCCGGGTGCTCGGCGCCGAGCCGCTCGCCCGGCCGGGCACCGCCGGGCCGCCCGCCCCGGGCCCGGCGCGGCTCACCCTCGACACGATCGGGTACGCCGGACTCGACGGGCTGTGCCTGCGGGTCGGCGCCGGCGAGGTCCTGGGTGTGCTCGCCTACGATCCGGGCGAGGCCGAGGCGCTGGTGCGGCTGCTGTCCGGCCGCGTGCCCCGCGAGGACTACCGGGGCACGCTGTGCGTCGACGGCGTGCCCGCCGAGGACCTGCACATCGACGCCGTGCGCGGCGTCCTCCTGGTCGAGCAGCACGACGTGGCGTTGTTCGAGGGGACGCTGCGCGCCAACCTCGCCGCCGGCGCCGACGTCGACGAGGCGGTCCTGCGCGCCGCCGTGCGCGCCGCGGCAGCCGAGGACGTGCTCGCCGCGCACCCGCACGGCATCGACCGCCTGCTCACCGAGCGGGGGGCGAACCTGTCGGGCGGGCAGCGGCAGCGGATCGGGCTGGCCAGGGCGCTCGTCGCCGACCCGCCGGTGCTGGTGCTGCACAACCCCACCACGGCGGTCGACGCGGTGACCGAGGCGCTGCTCGCCGAGGGGCTGACCTCGGCCCGCGCGGCGGCGGAGGACCGCGGCACGGTGCTGATCACCAACAGCCCGGTCCTGCTGCGGGCCACGCACCGGGTGGCCGTGATCGACCGTGGGCGGGTCGTCGCCGAGGGCCCGCACGAGCAGCTGCTCGCCGGCGACGCCCGCTACCGGGAGGAGGTCCTGCGGTGACCGATGAGTCGAGCACGCTCGGCGTGGAGACCAGGCGGCTGCTGCCCACGGCCACCGCCCGGCAGACCTGGGCCGCCCTGCGGGTCGAGTTCGCCCGGCTGCCGGGGCTCAGCGCTGCCGCCGCCACGTTGCTGGTCGCCGCGGCGGCGACCGGACTCGTCGCCCCATGGGTGCTCGGCCGCCTCGTCGACGACGTCATCGCCGGGTCCGGCACGCCCCGGATCGTGGCCTGGGCCGGGGTGATCGCGGGCGCCGCGGTGCTCGCCGGCCTGCTCACCGCGGTCGGCGCCGCGCTCGCCGCACGCCTCGGCGAGACCGTGCTGGCGCGGCTGCGCGAGCGGGTCCTCGACCGTGCCCTGCACCTGCCGTCGGCCACGCTGGAGCGCGCCGGGACCGGGGACCTGATCGCCCGCGTCGGCGACGACGTGGCCGTGGTGACGAACGTGATCGCCACCAGTGGACCCGCCTTCCTCGGCGCGCTGCTGTCCATCGTGCTGACCGCGGCCGGGCTCTTCGCCCTCGACTGGCGGCTCGGCCTCGCCGGGCTGGCCGCGGCGCCCGCCTACGCGTTGGCGCTGTACTGGTACCTCAGGCGCTCCGTCCCGTACTACGCGCGCGAGCGGGTGGCGACCGGCGAGCGGTCACAGGCCATGGCCGGGGCGCTCCACGGCGCGGCGACCGTGCGCGCGTACCGCATGGAGGACGCCCACGTCGGTCGGATCGCCGATCGCTCCGCCACGGCCCGCGACCTGTCGTTGGAGATCTTCGGCCTGCACACCCGGTTCGGGCTGCGGATCAACCGGTCGGAGTTCGTGGGGCTCGCCGCCGTACTGCTCGCCGGTTTCCTGCTGGTCCGCGACGACCTGGCGACCGTGGGGGCGGCAACCACCGCCGCCCTCTACTTCCACCGCCTCTTCAACCCGATCGGCCTGTTGCTGCTCCAGTCGGACTCCGTGCTCCAGGCCGGGGCGAGCCTCGCCCGGCTCGTCGGCGTCACCGCGCTGCCCGGCACCGCCTCGCCCGACGGCTCCGGGCCCGCCCGTGCGGACCGGCCCGGGACGGCAGGGCCGGGCGCGTGCGAACCCGCGACGCTGGAGGTGGTCGTCGCCCGGCACTGCTACGACGACGGGCCCGTCGTGCTGCGCGACGTCACCCTCCGGCTCGCGCCCGGGGAGCGCGTCGCCCTCGTCGGCGCGAGCGGAGCGGGCAAGAGCACGCTGGCCGGTGTCGCCGCCGGAATCATCGCGCCCACCCACGGCTCGGTCCGCCTGCGCGGCGTGCCGCTGACCGAACTGGACGAGCACCGCGTCCGTCGCGAGATCGCCCTGGTCAGCCAGGAGGTGCACGTCTTCGCCGGGACCCTCGGCGACGACCTGCGCCTCGCCGATCCGGACGCCACCGACGCCGAGATCACCGCCGCGCTCGACCTCGTCGGCGTCGGCGACTGGCTCCGTTCCCTGCCCGACGGCCTCGACACGTGCGTGGGGGAGGGCGGGCGTCGCGTCACCGCCGCCCAGGCCCAGCAGCTCGCCCTGGCTCGCCTCGTCCTCGCCGACCCCGCCGTCGCGGTCCTCGACGAGGCCACCGCGGAGGCCGGCAGCGCGGGCGCGCGCGACCTCGACCGCGCCGCCACGGCGGCCACCGAGGGCCGTACCACGCTGATCGTCGCCCACCGTCTCAGCCAGGCGGCCACCGCGGACCGCATCGTCGTCCTGGAGCACGGGCGCGTGGTCGAGCACGGCACGCACGAGCAGTTGCTGGCGGCCGGGGGCGGGTACAGCCGGCTGTGGCGGTCCTGGAGCACGCCGGACCCCGTGGTCCCCAGGGGACGCGGGAGCGAGGATCCCGCCGCCGCCCGTCGGCCACGCTCGGCCGTCTCGCCGGGTTAGGGCGCGACCGCGGGGATCGTCGCCGGCACGCCGGTCGCCGCACGCCGCACCGGGCCGGTCCGGGCGCTGCCCGCGTGGCGTCGTCCGCCGGGGCCGGGGCAGGATGGGGTACGTGGACATCGAGCCGGTCGACTCCGCGCCCGAGCAGGCGTTTCCGTGGGGGATCCTGCGGCAGCGCTGGGACGACCTGACGTTCCTGCACTGGGCGGTCGCGCCGGAGCTCGTCGCGCCGCTGCTGCCCGAGGGAACCCGCCCCGACACCCTCGACGGGGTCAGCCACGTCGGCCTGATCGGCTTCCGGATGGTGGGGCTGGGCCTCGGCCGAGGGCCGGGGGTGCCGTACTTCGGCAGCTTCTGGGAGACCAACGTCCGGCTCTACTCGGTGGACGACACCGGTCGGCGTGCCGTGGTGTTCCGTTCGCTCGACGCGGCGCGGCTGGTCCCGGTGCTGGTCGCCCGGGCGACCCTGCGACTGCCGTACATGTGGTCGGCGATGCGGCTCGACCGGGACGGCGACCGCTACACCTACCGGTGCCGACGCCGCTGGCCCGGGCCGGTGGGTGCGACGAGCCGGATGGTGGTGCGGGTGGGGGAGCCCATCGCCGACCCGACCCCGCTGGAGCACTTCGTCACCGCCCGCTGGGGGCTGCACACCCGGGCGTACGGGCGGACGCTGCACCTGCCGAACTGGCATCCCCGCTGGCCGCTGCACCGGGCGGAGCTGCTGCACCTGGACGACGAACTGGTCGAGGCCGCCGGGCTGCCGCCGCCCGTCGGGGCGCCGGTGAGCGTGCTGTATTCCCGCGGCGTCCCGGTCCGGTTCGGCCCACCGGTCGCGACGGGCCGGACGCGGGCTGCCCAAGTCAGGCAGTCATCCTGAACCGCTGACCCTCGGCTGCTGATGGTCGGTCAGCCGGAAGCCGACGCCGCGCACCGCGTCGATGGCCACCCCGGTGCCGAGTTCGTGCAGCTTGCGACGCAGCCGCTTCACCAGGGACTGCACGTCCGCCCTGCGTTCCCGCCCCTCGTCACGCCACACCGAGCGGTGCAGCTCGGCGTAGCTCCACACCCGGATCGGCTCGGTGGTCAGGCAGGCCAGCAGATCGTGCTCGAGCCGTGTCAGGCCGATCTCGCGGCCCCGACTGCGGGCCGTCGAGCGGGCCGAGTCGATCAGCAGCGCGTCGTCGGTCGGCGGGCGCGCGGACGGCGCCGGGGCGGGCCCCGGCGGGACCCCGATCAGCCTGCGCAGCTCGTCGAGGTCGGCGACCAGCAGCAGCGGCGCGACCCCGTCCAGGCGTTCGGCGAGTCGTATCCGCTCGGTCGCCGACGGCGTCACCGCGATCACCAGCGGAAATGGTTCGTCGGCCGGAACTGGTCCGTCCGGCGTAGTGCTTTCGTCGCGTGCCCCCACAGCACCCACCCGGAAACTATGGGCAGCCTCTGCCCATCTTCGTCATGACCGTGACAATCATTGGCAAGCTCCCCATTCGCCGGCCAACGGCTAGTGACAAATTGCTTACGGCAAGTTCTTGATCGTCCATTCTTGTCGATCATAGTGTCCAGACGGGCAGCCGGCGCGACCCGCGCGGTGCCTGGGGGGCATGGAGGGGTCGGATCCGGATCATCCGAACGGAGCCGGGCCCCTGCACCCTCCACCATGGCTCGTTCCACTCTGGGTCGTTCTGGAGGAGGCACCACCGATGTTCACACGTCCACCCGCAAGGCGCTTAGCCAGATCTCTGGTGAGCGCCGGCGCGGCGATGATCCTCGCCGCGACAGGCCTGGCCGCGACCGGGTCAGGCGCACAGGCCTCCCCGTCCGACAAGATCAGGCCGGAGCTCACGAAGGAGCTCCAGGGCAAGACCGAGGGCGACTTCTGGATCCGCTTCAAGGACAGGGCGGACCTCAGCCAGGCCGCCGCGATCAAGGACTGGGCCAAGCGCGGTACCGCCGTCGCCGACGCGCTGAAGAAGACCGCCGCCAGCAGCCAGTCCAAGATCCGCGCCGAGCTCGACGGTTCGGGAACGAAGTACGAGACGTTCTGGGCGACCAACGCGATCAAGGTCAGCGGCGGCTCCCTGACGATGGCGCAGAGCTTCGCCGCGCACGCCGAGGTCGAGGGCCTGTACGCCCCGGTCGCCTACAAGGTGCCCGAGGTCACCGAGGGCACCGACGAGAAGACGGTGAACGCCCTGGAGTGGGGCATCGCGAACATCAACGCCGACGACGTCTGGTCCCAGTACGGCGCCAAGGGCGCCGGCATCACGGTGGCGAACATCGACACCGGGGTCCAGTTCGACCACCCCGCGCTGGTGAACTCCTACCGGGGCAACAACGGCGACGGCACGTTCGACCACAACTACAACTGGTACCGGGCCACCGGCTCCTGCGCCGCGCCCTGTGACACCAACGGCCACGGCACCCACACGATGGGCACGATGGCCGGCTCCGCCGGTGCGAACCAGATCGGCGTCGCGCCCGACGTGAAGTGGATCGCGGCCAACGGCTGCTGCCCGAGCGACGCGGCGCTGGTCACCTCCGGCCAGTGGATGCTCGAGCCGACGGACCTCAACGGTCAGAACCCGGACGCGAGCAAGCGGCCGAACATCATCAACAACTCGTGGGGAACCACGCTGCCCTCCAACGACCCGTTCATGGAGGACGTGACGCTGGCCTGGACCGCGTCGGGCATCTTCGGCGTGTGGTCCAACGGCAACAGCGGATCAGCCTGCCAGACCAGCGGCTCACCGGGCAGCCTGGTCAGCAACTACTCCGCCGGCGCCTACGACGTGAACAACAACATCGCCAGCTTCTCCTCCCGCGGCGCCGGCCAGAACGGCGAGATCAAGCCCAACATCGCGGCACCCGGGGTGAACGTCCGGTCGAGCATTCCGGGCGGCGGCTACGCCAGCTACAACGGCACCTCGATGGCCGCCCCGCACCTCGCGGGCGCGATCGCGCTGCTGTGGTCGGCCGCGCCGGCGCTCGTCGGCGACGTCACCGCCACCCGCGCGCTGCTGGACAACTCGGCGATCGACAAGGCCGACGCCCAGTGCGGCGGCACCGCCGACGACAACAACGTGTTCGGCGAGGGCCGGCTGGACGCGCTGACGCTGCTCAACGCCGCCCCGATCGGCGACACCGGCACCCTGGCCGGCAAGGTCACGGACGCGGCCACCGGCGCCCCGATCGCGGGCGCCACGGTGACCCTGACCGGCGCGGCGGACCGCGAGCTGACCACCGGGTCCGACGGGACGTACTCGTCCCTGCTTCCGGTCGGCGACTACCAGGTCGCCGTGGCGGCGTTCGGCTACCAGTCGAAGACGACGCCGGCAGCGGTCGCCCGCAACGCGACCACGACCGTCGACGTGGCGCTGACGGCCGTGCCGAGCGTCACCGTCAGCGGCACCGTCACCGACGGCTCCGGACACGGCTGGCCGCTCTACGCGAAGGTGACCGTGGAGGGTCCGTCGGGTGTGTCCGACTACACCACCCCCGTCAACGGTCGCTACAGCCTCAAGCTGCCGGCCGGCACCACCTACAACCTGAAGGTCGAGCCGCAGTACCCGGGCTACCAGACGGTGACCAAGCAGGTCGTGGTCGGCACGGGTAACGCCACGGCCAACGTGGCGGTGCCGGTGCGGACCGACGCCTGCACGACCGCGCCCGGCTACCGGTTCGGCTCCGACGGTGAGTACGAGACCTTCGACGGCAGCACCGTGCCGGCCGGCTGGTCCGTGGTGGACCACGCCGCCAGCGGCCAGGTCTGGAAGTTCACCGACGACGGTGCCCGCGGCAACCTGACCGGCGGCACCGGCAACTTCGCGATCGTCGACAGCGACGAGTACGGCTCCGGCGGCAAGCAGGACACCTCGCTCGTCAGCCCGGTCGTCGACCTGACCGGAGTCACGGCACCGGTGATCCGGTTCAACCAGGACTACAACTGGCTGGGCAGCGACCGCGCCGACGTCGACCTCAGCCTCGACGGCGGGACCACGTGGACCAACGTGCTCCGGCAGGCGGCCGACGTCCGCGGCCCGAAGGTGACCCAGGTCGCCATCCCGCAGGCCGCGGGCCAGGCCCAGGCACGGGTCCGGTTCCGCTACTACGACGCCTCGTACGAGTGGTGGTGGGGGGTCGACAACGTCCTGATCGGCAGCCAGCTCACCTGCGAGCCGATCGACGGCGGCCTGGTGCTCGGCCACGTTCGCGACAAGAACGACAACGGTTACGTCAACGGCGCCACCGTCACCAGCGACGACCGGCCGGCGGAGAAGGCCACCACCGTGGCGACCCCGGACGACCCGGGGCTGGCGGACGGCTTCTACTGGCTGTTCTCGTCGCTGACGGACACCCACAAGTTCACCGCCCGGGCCGGCAGCTACGTCAGCCAGAGCAAGCAGGTCGACGTCCAGGCAGACTGGGCGACCGCCGCGAACTTCCAGCTGGCGGCCGGCCGCCTGTCGGTCAAGCCGGCCCAGGTGGCCGGGACGGTCCGGATGCCCAGCGGCAAGGTCACCAAGGCGTTCACGGTGACCAACACCGGCGGGGCCCCGGTCGCGGTCGAGTTCAGTGAGCGCGACGGCGGATTCGAGCTGCTCCGGGCCGACGGGTCCCGGATGAGCAAGCAGGAGGTGCTCGGTTCCCCCGGCGCGCCGGTGCAGCGGCTCGAGGTCCCGACCTCGTTCGCCGCGAAGACCTCCGGCAAGTCGACGGCGGCGGCCTCGGCCGCGGTCGGTCCGCAGGCCGCGCCCTGGACCGACATCGCCGACTACCCGGCCGTGGTGATGGACAACCGGGTGGTGAACCTGGGCGGCAAGGTGTACTCCATCGCCGGTGGCACCGGATCGGCGTCGTCGGCGAAGAACTACGCCTACGACCCGGTCGCGCAGAGCTGGACCGCGATCGCCGATCTGCCCGGCGCGCGTACCGCCATGACGGTGGGCGTCCTGGACGGCAGGATCATCGCGACCGGCGGCTGGGCGGCGGCCGGTCCTGACGGCACCACCTGGTCGTACGACCCGGCGGCCAACACGTGGACGGAGAAGGCCGACAACCCCGCGCCGCGCTCCGCCGCCGGCCAGGCGGTCGCGGGCGGCAAGCTGTACGCCATCGGTGGCTGCACCACGGCGTCCTGCACGCCGATGTCGAACGACGTCGTGCGCTACGACCCGGCCAGCGACAGCTGGGAGACCCTGGCCGACTACCCGAAGTCGGTGGCCTTCCTCTCCTGCGGCGGGATCGACGGCGTCGTCTACTGCACCGGAGGCAACGACGGCTCCGCCGCGCAGAAGGCGAGCTACGCCTACGACGCGGGCGCCAACACCTGGACGGCCATCGCGGACGCGCCGGCCGACAACTGGGCCAGCTCGTTCGCCGTGGCCAACGGCAAGTTCCTGGTCGTCGGCGGCTCGCAGGGCGGCGCCATCACCAACGTCGGCTTCGCCTACGACCCGGCCACCTCCTCGTGGTCGAGCCTGCCGAACGCCAACACCGCCCGGTACCGCGGCGGCGCGGCGTGCGGCTTCTACAAGGTCGGCGGTTCCTCCGGCGGCTTCACCGCCACGCGCGACAGCGAGGTGCTGCCGGGCTTCGAGGAGTGCGCCGCCAGCACCGCCGACGTCAGCTGGATGACGATCGACAAGAAGGCGGCCACCCTGGCGCCGGGCGAGGCCGTCACGGTCAACGTCGGCATGACGGCGAACGTGGACCAGCCCGGTACCTACACCGCCTCGGTCGCCATCAAGGAGAACACCCCGTACGCGGTGGAGCCGGTGGCGGTCACGATGAACGTGCTGCAGCCGACGACCTGGGGCAAGCTGATGGGCACGGTCACCGGGACGAGCTGCCAGGGTGCCGGCTCGCCGCTCCCCGGTGCCACCGTCCAGGTCGACTCGTGGGCGATGTCCTGGACGTTCGCCACCGATGCCGAGGGCAGGTACGCCTACTGGCTGGACCGACGGAACAACCCGTTGACGATGATCGTCGCCAAGGACAACTGGAAGCCCCAGACCCGGCAGACGAGGATCAACACCGCCGCACCCACGGTGGAGGACTTCGCGTTGTCGCCCGTCCGCTGCTGACACCGACCGTCAGCTGACAGGTCCGGCCCGCCTGGTCTCCGACCAGGCGGGCCGGACCGCGTCGGGGCCCCGAAGAGGCCGGACGGGTCAGATCGGCGCGAGACGGAAGCCGACCCCGCGGACCGCGTGGATCGACGCCGAGGCGTCCAGCCGGACGAGCTTGCGCCGCACCCTGCGCACCACCGAGTGCATGTCGGAGCCCCGCCCGAGGTGCACGTTGCCCCAGACCTCGAGGTGCAGCCGCTCGTAGGTCCAGACCTGCCCGGGCGCGCCGACCAGGCACCGCAGGAAGTCGTGCTCCAGGCGGGTCAACTCGACCTCGCGGTCCAGCCAGCGCAACATCCGTCGGTCGGAGTCGACGCGCAGGTCGGCCGGCGGCGCCGCCACGGCGCCCTGCACGGGCCCGGCCGCGACGACGCGCTCGGCCGTCACGACGGGCTCGGCCGTCACCACCGGCTCGGCCGTGACGACCGGCTCGGCCGCCATGACGCGCGCGGTCGTGACGACGCGCTCGGCCGTGGCGACGCGCTCGGCCGTGACGACCGGCTCGGCCGTCGCGACGGGCTCGGGCCGAGCCGCCGGCGTGCCGGGCACGCCGAGGAACGTGCGCGCCTGATCGACGCTCGAGACGATCAGAAACGCCTCGGTCCCGCCGAGCAGACGTGCGAGCTGCCTGCGTTCGGCCGGCGAGGAGGCAATGCCGATGACCAGCGGAGCCACCCCCCTCATTCCCACCCCTTCCGGTGCCCCAACCACTCCGGGGACAGATTCAGCCACGACGCCGATCAATTGGTTTCCTGACCCTAGTGGTGGCTCGTCTCGCTTCGGTTAAAATCGGTGACGCGATGGCGTCGATAAATTGACTGCACTCGCGGGCCGAGTCGGGTCGTGGCCCTTCATGGTGGCTTGACCCTTTTCGGCGCGATGTGTTCTCCGGGCGCGGTTCCGGCGACCGACAATGGCCCGGCGGGTGCGATCGGGGGCCCGCGCCGGGCCCGGCGAATCGTCACACCCCGGCAGGTGCGGCGGCGATTCCGAAACTCCTGTCGACGCTGTGTGCCCCTGCCCGGACGGCGGCGGCACAGGCGACGCGGGCCGGGGCGCGCGCCGTGGTCCGGTCAGGTGCGGGCGGGCGACCAGCCGACGGGAACGAGCCGGGCGGCGTCGCCGCCCTCGCCCTGGAAGAGGAGCCCGTCGCGGTCCGCCGCCACGATCCGGTCGACGTAGACGCCGCGACCCCGGCTGGAGGCGTCGGTGGTGCTGCTGAAGCGCAGGTGGGTCGCCCGGTCGGGCAACTCGACCGAGACCTGCCACCAGACCCGGCCGCCGTAGCCGGTGACCGTGCCGTCACTGCTCCACCGTTGGTCGGAGTGCCGCAGCAGCAGCCGCCCCGGAGCCCACGTCGAACCGCCGTCGGTGGAGACCTCGAACCGGGCGCTGTCGTAGCGGGGCTCGGTGTCGTACCAGAGCAGGAAGCTCGCCGTGCCGCCGCCCCGCGCCGCCCGGCGCAGCGGGGCGGTGAGGGTGACCGTCGCGAGGTCGCGCGGGTCGGCCCGCCACGCCTCGCGGGACCGGGGCCGCACCGGCATCGCCTCGGCGAGATCGCCCGCGACGGCGCGCCGGGCGACGTTGTTGCTGCCCCAGCCGCGATCCGGGTGCACCCGGTTGCTGAGCAGGATGACGAACGAGTGGGAGAGCGGGTCGACGACGATCGACGTCCCGGTGAAGCCGGTGTGCCCGAACGCCACCGGGGAGGAGAGACCCATCATGTACCAGTGCTTGTCGAGCTCGAAGCCCAGCCCGCGGTCGCTCTCGGGATAGGCCTGCTCCAGCGGGGCGTTGTGGTTGACCAGCATCGCGCGCACCGTGTCGGGGCGGAGGATCCGTCGCCCCCGGTACTCGCCGCCGTTGAGCAGGGACTGGCAGAGCACGGCCAGGTCCGCCGCGGTGGAGAACACCCCCGCGTGCCCGGCGACGCCGCCGAGCGACCACGCGTTCTCGTCGTGCACCTCGCCGTGGACCATGCCCCGTCCGGCGTACGGCTGGTACTCGGTCGCGGCGATCCGCGACCGCCGCTCCGGCCCCGGGTTGTAGCCGGTGTCGGTCATGCCCAGCGGCGCGGTGACGCCGTCGGCGACGAGCGCGGCCAGCGGCCGGCCGGTCACCCGTTCCACCAGCACGCCCAGCGCGATCAGCCCGAGATCGGAGTACACGTACCGGGTACCGGGCTGCGCACCGGGCGCGAGCGGCGTGGCGAGCGCGGCGGCGAAGCGCTCCGCCGGCGTCGGGTACCTGCTCCAGAGGGGCGCGAAGGCGGGCAGACCCGAGGTGTGGGTGAGCAGCATCCGTACGGTGACCGCCGCCTTGCCGCCGGCCGCGAACTCCGGGACGTACCGGGCGACCGGCGCGTCGAGGTCCACCCGTCCCCCCTCGACCTGCTGCATGGTCACGATGGCGGTGAACAGCTTCGACACCGACGCCAGGTCGAAGATGGTGTCGGGCCGCATCGGGATCTGCGCGTCGGCGGGGAGTTCCACCCCCTCCAGCCCGGGCGGCGGGCCGACGGCGGCGTACCGCACCGCGGAACCCACCGCGGCGTGCTGCACGACCACGCCGTCCTTGGCCGCCAGGACCACGGCACCCGCGTACGCGGGATGGCCGGGGTGGTCCGGCGTCGGCTCGAGGTACGCCGCCAGGTCGGTGGGCAGGCGATCCACGTGCTCGGGGAGCAGGCCGACCTCGCGGGCGTGGCCGGGCCGCAGCGTGTCGTGCCGGAACGTGATGTCGGCGGGCGTGACGACCGGCGGCGCCGATCCGACCGGCGGCGGCGCGGCACCGGCCGCCGTGGCCGGAAGGGCCGCGCCCAGGACGGCCGCGGTCAGGCCGATCGCGAAGGGGCGGAGCGCGGGCGGGCGGAGCGACGACATAGTGGGTTGCCTCCTACCAGCTCATGCCGTGGCCGTAGGGATAGAGCACGGTGCCCGCACCCTCGGCCGTGGGGATCGTGACGGGAAGCCGTCCACGGGGGGACAACTCGCCGTGCAGCGCACGGACGAGGGCGTCCATCGCCGCCCGGGTGTACGAGTAGGTCGCCAGGTAGGTGGTCACGCCCGGCAGGTACGCGACGTCGTAGGGATCCCGGACCGCTACCACCACCACGGGCCTGCCCGTGCCGAGCAGCGCGGCGACGAGCCGCCGCTGGGTGCCGCGGGGATCGGTGACGGTCGTGTCCCACGCCTTGTTGGTCAGCACGACGGTGAGGTCGTGCTCGGCCGCCAGCGCGGCCGTCGTGGCGATCGTCTGATCCGACGGCAGGGTCGCGGGCCTGGCGGTGGCCCGGGCACCGCGGGCGGTGAACCCGTCGGCGACGGTCTCGACCGGCGCGAAGGCGGCGCTGTTCCAGCCGGTGACCAGCACCGACCGCTGCCCGGGGGCCAGCGGCAGCAGCCCGGTGTCGTTGCGGACCGCGGTGAGGGTCGGGTCGGTGACCCGTGCCACGGCGGCGAGGTGCGCGGGCGCCCCGACCGTGCGTACGGCCTGTTCGACGTCGACCAGCGGCGACCGGGCGAGGCCCTGCCGGTACTTCATGGCGAGGATGCGCCGGACCGACTCGTCGACGCGCTGCTCGGTCAGCTCGCCGGTGGCGACGGCCCGCAGCACCGCGTCCCGGGCCAGCCGCAGGTCCGGCGGCATCAGGAGCTGGTCGGCGCCGGCCTTGAGCGCCAGCACGGGCACCCGGTCGTCGCCGTACTTGCGCCGCACGCCGGCCATGTTCAGCGCGTCGGTGACGATGACCCCCCGGAAACCGAGCTCGCCGCGCAGCACGCCGGTGAGAATCGTCGGCGACAGCGTCGCCGGGTCGCCGGAGGGGTCGAGCGCGGGCACCACGATGTGCGCCGTCATGATCGATTCGACGCCCGCGTCGATCGCCCGCCGGAACGGCGGCGCGTCGATCCGGTCCCACTCCTGTCTGGTGTGGTCGATGACCGGCAGGTCGGTGTGGCTGTCCGTGGCCGTGTCGCCGTGGCCGGGGAAGTGCTTCGCCACCGCCGTCGCGCCGGCTCCGTCCTGGAACCCGGCGACCTGGGCGGCGGTCAGCTCGGCCACCAGGGTGGGGTCGGCGCCGAAGGACCGTACGCCGATCACCGGGTTGCCGGGGTCGACGTTGACGTCGGCGATCGGCGCGTACGGCTGGTGGATGCCGACCGCCCGCAGCTCGCGGCCGGTGATCTCCGCGGCCTCGTGGGCGGCCCGGGGCGACCGCCCGGCGCCCAGGGCCATCGACCCGGGGAACTGCGCGGCGGGGGCGGGCATCCGCAGCACCACGCCCTGCTCCTGGTCGGTGGAGACGAGCAGGGGCACCCGCCCCTTCGTGCCGTCGCCGACGGCGGCCCGCTGCAACCCGTTGGAGAGGGTGGCGATCTGGCGCGGGCTGTCCAGGTTGTGGGACCACGAGAAGTAGCAGACGCCGCCGAGGCGGAACTCGTCGACGACCTCGGCCGGCGTCTCGACACCGAACGCCGCGCGGTTGGCGGCGCGGTCGGCGGCCGAGGGCTCGGTGGCGTCACCGCCGTAGACGTAGGTGGCGAAGAGCTGGCCGACCTTCTGCGTCAGGCTCATGTGCCGCAGTGTCGAGGTGACCCAGCCGTGCTCCCCGCCCGGTGGACGCGCGGGTGCCGCGGAGGCCTGGACGGGCAGCGGGGCGAGGGTGGTCGACAGGGTGGCCACCAGGACGGTCGCGGTAACGAGTCGGGCCTTCATGGGCGACGACCTCTCAGTCCGGATGGCTGAAACTTAGCTACGCATCGATGAATCGTCAAGAAGGTTTGCTACAGGACCGGCCGGACTCCGAGCGGTCGGCGGAGGTCGGCGACCGGACATCTCCCTCGGCGCGGCGGAACCCGCGGGGCGTCGGTGGTGTCATGAGTGTGTCCCCACCGGAGGTACCCCTGAACGACGAAGACTTGGTCACCCGCGCCCGGGCGGGTGACCTGGAGGCGTACGAACTCCTGGTCGCCCGGCACACCGCATCCGCGTACCGGACGGCGGTGCTGCTCGGCGCGGGTCCGGACGCGGAGGACGTCATCCAGGAGGCGTTCGTGAAGGGACACCGCAACATCTCCCGCTACCGGGGAGAGTCGTCGTTCCGGTCCTGGCTGATGGCGATCGTGGCCAACGAGACCCGCAACCTGCACCGGTCGCGCAGCAGGCGCGACGGGCTCGCCCTACGCGCCGCCGTGGCGGACCCGCACACGGAGATCGGCGAGGACGCCGCCGTCGAGGCCGTCCTCGCCGGGGAACGCCGGGCCACCCTGGTGCGGGCGCTGCGCGCGCTGTCGGTGAAGGACCGTGAGGTGATCGTGTGCCGGTTCTTCCTCGACCTCAGCGAGGACGAGACCGTGACCATGCTGGGCTGGCCGCGCGGCACGGTGAAGTCGCGGACCTCCCGGGCGCTGGCGAAGCTCCGCGGCCTGCTCGACGTCGCGGAGGTGCGCCGTGGATGACCTCGAACGCGAACTGCGCGACCTCTCCGCCTGGCTGGAGACGCCCGACCCGCCCGACGTGACCGCCCGGGTACGCGCCCGCCTCGCCGCGCCTCCGCCGCGGCGACGCCGGTGGCGCCACCTCGTCGCCGCGGCGCTCACCGCCCTGGTCGTGGTGGCGTTGCCGCCGGGGCGCGCCGCCCTCGCCGACGCCGCCGCCGGGCTGCTGCGCTTCGCCGGGATCACGGTCGCCACGACGCCCGATCCGGCGCGTCCCACCGGCGCCGCCTCGCCACTGCCGACGCAGCGGCCGGCCACCGTGGCCGAGGCGCAACGGAAGGTGCGCTTCCCCGTCCGCACACCGACGAGGCTGGGCCCGCCCGAGCAGGTGCTGATCGCCGACCCCGACGGCGCGGGCTTCTGCCGGGTGGCGACGCTGCTCTACCGCGGGGGAGCGCTGCGCGTCGACGCCTTCGACGGCCGTCTCGACCTGGCCTTCCACAAGGAGAGCAGCGCGGCGGGAACCACCTGGGTCCAGGTGAACGGCGGCTTCGCCGTCTGGATCGGGGCCCCGCACCCGGTCTCCTACGTGGATCGCGCGGGCACCGTCCGGGTGGAGACCGCGCGGCTCGCCGCCTCGACCCTGATCTGGGAGCAGGCGGGCGTCAGCTATCGCATCGAGGGCGACCTCACCAGGCCCGAGGCGATCGAGATCGCCCGGTCACTGGGTTAGGGGCGGTCGTGCCGGTGCCGGCCCACCACCGGCGGGGCCCGGGGTCGGGAACCCGGGGGAGTCGGCCGGTGTCCCGACAGTGGAATGCACGAACAGGTCGTCGGGAGGCATGAGATGGGTGCGGCGCGCAGGGTGTTGCTGGGGGCAGTGGTCCTGTTGGCGGGGTGCACGACGGCGGGGCGACCCGTCCCGCAGACAGCCTCCCCGGCCGTGACGGTGTCGGCGGGCGCGGCGTCGGGCGGTGCCACCACCGGCTGCGGTTCCCGGGTCGAGACGGGGCCGCTGCCCGACTGGGCGGACGCCGGGTTCAGCGGGAGCACCCGGATGCCGCACGTCCTCGGCGCGGGCGGCGAGATCGTCGCGGTGCTGTTCGGACACCCACTGGCCCGGGCCAGGAAGCACGGGACGAACAACAAGATCCTCTGGGTCGCCCGTCCCGCCGCGACGCCCCCCGCCGCGACCACCCCGGACGCACTGCGGATCACCGCGACCCTGGACGGCACCGCAACCCGGGTGAACCGGGAGGTCGCCGGCGGCCCGGGCCCGTCGATCATCGACATGCCGCGGGCCGGCTGCTGGCACCTCGAACTGCGCTGGGCCGGACGCACCGACGTCATGGACCTGGTCTACGAGGACAGCTAGGCCCTCGGGCCGTCGCCCGCTCGAACGCCCGCCGCCTCCGGCGCAGCCAGCGTCGACGAACGCCGACGCCACGGCGGGGGCGGCCGGGCCGACCGGAGCGGGCGGTGGCGTCGCCACTGCCCGCTCCGGGGTCGACACAGGTCGCCCCCGCCGTGGCGCGGCAAGGGGCTTGGGTCAGGGGGCGCAGCCGGTGAGTTCGGGGCTGGACGGGGTGCCGGTGGAGGGTCCGAAGAAGAGCAACGCGCAGGCGCTGAAGAAGGCCGGGTTCTCCTCGGCGATCCAGTGGCCGGTGTCGGGGGCCACGACGGTGCGGACGTCGTCGGCCACCTGCTGATAGGAGGCGGCGACGGCGGGTCCGAACACGGACTGGGCGCCCATCGCCATCACGGGAATGGTCAGGCGCTTCGTCTGCGCGTGGGCCTGGTTGTCGGCGGCGTCGGCCTTGAACGCCCGGTAGTACTCGTATCCCGCCGTCCGCTTCGCCGGGTCGGAATACGCGCGGTAGTAGACGTTACGGTCGATCGCCTCCGGATGCTGCGCGCGGTCGAAGAGCATTCCGAGATAGGTGGGGACGTCCTCGGTGTCCATGATGCGTTCCGGGATGGGCGCGGGCGAGGCGTTGAAGAGGAAGTGCCAGCTGATCCCGTAGAAGTTCTCCAACCCGAACCCCGACAGCGGGCTCTCGACGACGCCGATGCGGGTGACCTCGGTGGGGAAGTCGCGGGCGTAGTTGTAGGCGACCATGGCGCCGAGGTCGTGCCCGATCAGGGCCACCCGGGTGAAGCCGAGCTGGTTGACCGCCTGCCGGATCCGTCGCGCCGTGGTGGCCTTGTCGTAGCCGCCGGCCGGGGCCGTGGAGGCACCCAGGCCGGGCAGGTCGAACGTGATCACGGTGTGCTGCTGGGCGAGGCTGGGCAGCACCTTGTGCCACACCCACGACGTCTGCGGCCAGCCGTGCAGCAGCACCAGCGGCGAGCCGCTCCCGCTGGTGGTGTAACGCAGGGTCGCGCCGTCGACCGTGACGTTGCCCTGCCGTACGGACTGGCCGCCGACGATCGCCGCGGCCGGCTCCGGCGGCGGCGTGGGAGCGACGGCGGCGGCACCCGCACCCGCCCCGCCCACGAGTGCCACACCGAGCGCGGCCGCGACGGCGATCCGCCTGCCCCGACGACGCGAATCACGGCCGAAAGCGGTCTTCACCGCAGAACTCAACGCAGACAATTGCATGGACACTTCGCTTTCCGTGAGTTGGCGACCGCATCGGACGGCCGGATCAAACAAAGCGGAAACGGCGGCGTTGACATGCGCGCCACGGATGCCGATCGAGCGGCTTTGGAAATGTTACAACGGATGTCAAGACGTCGATCGATTGTGGCGTTTCGGCGAAACTCTACGACCCGTACGGCCGAGACAAACGTCGATACCCGCGCCCGCGGCGACGCCCGGCGGCGACGACCGCGAACCACCCGTGCCGCCCGGGCGCTCCAGGAGCCACAGTCGAGGGTCGCAACGGCTTTGCCGAGGCTCCGGAGCGCGTGGCAGGATGCGACCATGACAAGCGACGAGCAGGTGAAAGCCAGCCACCGCAACACCCCGACGAGCGACGCGTTTCGCGCTTTCATCGCCTCCGGTTGGGCCAGTCCGGATGCGGCACCTGTCCCGCGGGCGGAGGTCGCCGACCACGCGGCCCGCCGCCGGGCGGCCTTGTCACGGCGGTTCCCGGGCGAGCGCCTCATCATCCCCGCCGGCGGCCTCAAGGTGCGCAGCAACGACACCGACTACACCTTCCGGCCGCACACGGCCTTCGCCTGGCTGACCGGTCTCGGGTTCGACACCGAGCCCGACAGCGTCCTGGTGCTGGACCCGAAGCCCGACGGCCACGAGGCGATCCTGTTCTTCCGGCCGCTCGCGCCGCGCGACAGCGAGGAGTTCTTCGCGGACTCCCGCTTCGGCGAGTTCTGGGTCGGGCCCCGCCCGACGATGCGCGAGATCGAGCAGCGGCTGGGCATCGGCACCCGGCACATCGACTCGCTCCCGGACGTCCTGGCCAAGGACGCCGGCGCGACCGTGGTGCGCGTCGTGCGGGGGGCCGACGGCGAGCTCGCCCGGCTCGTCGACGAGACCCGCGCCCAGGCGGAGACGCCGGCGTCGGTGACGCAGCAGCACGAGGCGGACGAGGAACTGGCCCGCCACCTCTCGGGGATGCGCCTGCTCAAGGACGAGTGGGAGGTGGGCGAGATGCGCAAGGCGATCGCCGCCACCCACCGGGGCTTCGAGGCCATCATCGCCGGGCTGCCCGAGGCGGTCGGCAAGGAGCGCGGCGAGCGGTGGGTCGAGGGCCTCTTCGGCCTGTACGCCCGCCACGACGGCAACGGCATCGGCTACGAGACCATCTGCGCGTCCGGCGACCACGCCAACACCATCCACTGGACGAAGAACACCGGGCCGGTCCGCGAGGGCGACCTCATCCTGGTGGACGCCGGTGTCGAGGTCGACTCCCTCTACACCGCCGACATCACCCGCACCCTCCCGGTGACCGGCCGCTTCACCGACGTGCAGCGCAAGATCTACGAAGCGGTCCTGGAGGCGCAGGAGGCCGGCCTGGCGGCGGTGAAGCCGGGCAACAAGTTCAGCGACATCCACGCCGCCGCGAACGTGGTCATCGCCCGACGGCTGTCCGAGTGGGGGCTGCTGCCGGAGGGGGTGACCCTCGAGCAGACCCTGGACCGCGAGCGCGGCGGCTGGCACCGGCGGTGGATGGTCCACGGCACCTCCCACCACCTCGGCATGGACGTGCACGACTGCCAGATGCTGCTGCGTCAGGACTACATGGACGGCGAGCTGAAGCCCGGGATGATCCTCACCGTCGAGCCCGGCCTGTACTTCAAGGCGGACGACCTGCTGGCGCCGGCGGAGTTCCGCGGCATCGGCGTCCGTATCGAGGACAACGTGCTGGTCACCGAGGACGGCCACGAGAACCTGTCGGCGGCCATGCCGCGTACCGCCGACGACGTCGAGGCCTGGATCGACCGGGTGCGCTCCGGCGCGGGTGCCTGAGCGCTCCGCGACCTGTGGGCCGGCACGCGGGCGCCGAGCGCCCGGCCGTGCCGGCCCCCTCCGGCCGGCGCACACCGCCAGCCCGCCGGGCACCGCGATCCGGTGCCCGGCAGACGGCGGTACGGGCGCGACGGCCCGCACCCGGCCGCTGACGGGCGCTCAGCCGCCGTGGAAGGTGCAGCCGATCCTCGCGCCGCCGGCCATGCTCACCACCCCGACCCCCGGGTCGGTGCTGCCGCGGACGAGGCAGCCGGCGTATCCGTCCTCGTCGACGACGTCCCGGTCGGCCAGGTAGACCCCCCAGTTGAGGTAGAGGTCCTGCACGCCGCCCGCGCCGTCGGGAAACGGTTCGGCGGCGGGGCGGACCCGGCGTTGCAGCACGAACGGGCCGTCCAGCGCGGAGTCGAGCCGGGCCTGCCACTCGTCGGCGTCCACCGTCCAGCCGGCGAGCACGCCGTTGCCCCCGTGCAGCAGCGTCGGCTTCAGGACCAGCTCGTCCTGCCGGGCGCGGGCGTAGGCGAGCAGGTCGACCTCGGCCCCCTCGGGATCGGTGCCGCGCGCGCGTACGTGCCGGGTCCACGGCAGGATGCGGTCGAGGCAGGCCAGCTCGTCGGCGTCGAACAGGCCCCGGTGCCGGTCGTCGGAGAGCATGGCCAGGGTGCCCTTGTTGCCGTAGAGCTCGGCGTCCAGGCGGCTGAACAGGCCGACCTTCTCCTGCTCCGCGGCGACCAGCAGCGGCTCCACCTGGGTCTCCACCGCCGGATCGGCCAGGTCCTCGGGCAGGAAGTAGCGCAGGACGATGTCGACGGCGCGGCCCGCCACGGTCGGCCGGCCCTGCGGGTACGTGAACTGGCCGAGGTGGCAGCCGATCCCCTCGATCCCGTACCCGGCGAGCATCTCGGCGAGCACCTCCAGACGGCCGCCCACGATCGGGTAGTTCTCCGTCGTGTCCACCACGGCGACGACGGGCGGTCGGTCCGCGGGGATCATCGCGGCGCACTCGGCGTACAGCGTCCGCACGATGCAGTCCAGCGTGTCGCGGTACCGGAGCCGGTGCCGGTCCACGAACTCCCGCAGCGGCGGGTACGCCAGCATCGCCCGGTTGATGTCGGCGCACTCGAAGCCGCCGAGGGCGCTGGTGAGGTTGAACTCGAGCAGGCGGAACCCCGCGCCGTCGTGGTAGAGGTCGGCGCGGCCCAGCGGGACGAGCGACCCGGCGCGGGCGCCGCGCGTGATCAGCGCCGTCTGCCGGGGATCCATGCCGACGGCCCGGGCCAGTGCGGTGAGGTCTCCGTCGAACACCCGCTCCGGCAGGGCGCGCAGCAGGTCGTAGACCGTGCGGAGGTCCCGGGCGACGGCCCGGCACTCGCTCTCCGCCAGGAAGGCGGGGCCGCTCATGAACCGGTCCCGGTACGGCTCGAGGGTGGCCGCGTCCAGGGCGGCGGCGGTCGGGTGGTCCGTCGACGCACTCCGGGCGAGGTGCTCGGCGTACGCGCGGCCCAGTGGTGACCTGCTCACTGCGGGCGGCCGGGTGGTCGTCATGGTGTGTCCTCTCGGGGCGGGTGGCGCGTCCGGTTCGGGGCCGGGCGGGGCCGGCAGGGGGGTGCGGCGGTGGTCGTCGCCCGTCGCCGGTCGAGCTTCGCCGGCGGCGGCGGACGACACATTCCGTCCCCCCTTTCGATCTGCCGATCCACCGCCGTCGACAATTCGACCGGACCGTCCGAAAATGCCAGCACGGTGGGGCTGACGAAGATAGTCGCAAATGGTCGTACCGGCGTCGACGGCGCAGTACCGTCGGCACCGTCACACCCCAGCGTGGACTGTCGTGAGAGTGACCCAACAGTCAGGTTCGCTCGGCGCGGCCATCTGATAGCTTCGATGCCGGCGGAACGCTGCGGCTGACGTGGAGCGCAACGGCCGCATTGGTTGTCGCGCTTGTAGACGGGGGCTTCTTCGGATATTACGTCGAGACTTCTGAGATCAAGCTAAATGTCCGATTGTTGTTCGAAGAAGCGGCAATTCCGGGAACGGAACCCGCCGGACGACCCCCGGTCACGACGTGTCCCGACATGCGCCCGGCGCACCCGTCTCCCGACGACCCACCGGCCGCGACGCCCACGAGGGCGGTCGCGCCGCCGTGGGCGTCGCGCGGGTCGTCCGGGCACCCGCATCCCGGGAACGGCACGGCCGGGCGGCGCCGCCCGGCACGCGACCCCCGCGCACCCGGCCCCCGTGGTGCCGCACGAGGTTCCGCCCGGACACCGTGCACATCGACTGGTGAGGACGACGTACTTGAGAACCTACGACCCGGAATCCGCGAGCCACCCGACCCGTACCCGCCGATCCCTCGCCCGGCGGTCGCGGGCCGGTCGGCTCCGGCGCCCTGGAGGCACGCCTTGAGTCTCACCGCGGACGTGACCGACGCCGAGGCCCGCGTCGTCGAACCCGCCACCGCCACCGTCGCCGTCATCGGCACCGGGGCGATCGGCCAGGACCTGATCAGCAAGATCCACCGTTCCTCCCTGCTGGACTGCCGGCTGGTGGCCGGGCGTAATCCGGACTCGGCGGGCCTGCGGCACGCCGAGCGGTTCGGCTTCCCCGTCAGCGCCGCCGGGATCGACGCCGTGCTGGCGGCGGGGGACGCGTTCGACGTCGTGTTCGATGCCACCAACGCGGCGTCGCACCTGCGTCACTGGTCGCTGCTGGAGCCGCTCGGCACGCTGGTGGTCGACCTGACGCCCAGCAGGGTGGGCCGGATGGTGGTGCCGACCGTGACCGGGGTGGAGGCGACAGCCGGGCGCAACATCAACCTGATCAGCTGCGGCGGTCAGGCGTCCATCCCGGTCGCGCACGCGCTCGCCGCCCGCTTCCCGGTGAGCTACATCGAGGTCGTCTCGACGGTGGCCAGCGACGTCGCGGGCCGCGGCACGCGGTTGAACCTCGACGAGTACGTGGCGACCACCCGGCACGCCGTCACGACGTTCTCCGGCGTGCCCGACGTCAAGGCGATCCTCAACATCAGCCCGGCGGTGCCGCCGGCGACGTTCCGGACGGCCGTGCACGCGCGGATTCCCGGCGCCGACGTCGCCGCGGTACGCGCGGCGGTGGACCCGGTGGCCGAGCAGGTGCGGTCGTTCGCCCCCGGCTACGCGGTGACCGCCTGCACCGTGGTCGACGACCGGGTGACGGTCTCCCTCCAGGTCACCGCCCACAGCGACGTGCTGCCCCGGTACGCCGGCAACCTCGACATCATCAACTCGGCGGCCATCCTGGTCGCCGAGCAGCACGCGGCCCGGCTGGGCCGGTCCGCCCGGACGGAGGCGGCCCGATGAGGAACGTCGTGATCCACGACCCGACGCTGCGCGACGGCCAGCACGCGGTCCGCCACCAGCTCGGGGCCCTCGCCCTGCGCCGGTACGCGGAGGCGGCGGACGCGGCGCGGATCCCGGTGGTCGAGGTCGGCCACGGCAACGGCCTCGGCGCGTCGTCCCTGCAGGTCGGGCAGGCCGCGGTCAGCGACGACGAGATGCTGTCGACGGTCCGGGAGGCGCTGCGGCACAGCCGGATGGGCGTGTTCATGCTGCCGGGTTGGGGCACCTCCGACGACCTGCGGCGCGCGATCGGCCACGGCGCCGACATCGTCCGCATCGGTGTGCACGCCACCGAGACGTCGTTGGCCGAGCGCCACCTGGACGTCCTGCGCGAGGCCGGCGCCGAGGCGCACTGCGTGCTGATGATGAGCCACATGGCGTCCCCCGGCGAACTGGCCGAGCACGCCGCGCAGGCCGTCGCGTACGGCGCGCAGGCGGTCGGGATCATGGACTCGGCGGGCCACTTCCTGCCCGCCGACGTCACCGCGCGGATCGGCGCGATCGTGGCGGCGGTCGACACGCCGGTGATCTTCCACGGCCACGACAACCTCGGCATGGCCGTCGCCAACTCGGTGGCCGCGGCGCAGGCCGGCGCCCTGATCATCGACGGTTGCGCGCGCGGCTTCGGCGCCGGGGCGGGCAACACCCAGCTCGAGGTGCTCGTCCCCGTGCTGGAGCGCAGCGGTTTCGCGACCGGCATCGACCTGTACGCGCTCCTCGACGCCGCGGACCTCGCGGAACGCGAACTCATGCCGGCGCCGCCGGTGACCGCCTCGATGTCCATCGTGAGCGGACTGGCCGGGGTGTTCTCCGGGTTCAAGCACCGGGTGGTCGAGCTGTCCGGCCGCGCCGGCGTCGACGCGCGTGACGTGTTCTTCGAACTCGGCAGGCGGCAGGCCATCGCCGGCCAGGAGGACCTGATCGTGGACGTGGTGGCGGAGTTGAGCGCCCGTAGGGTCACCACGTGACCGGCCGCGCACGCGGCCCCCAGCAGTGAGGAAAGGCGACATGGGAGTTTCGGACGCAGTGTCCAACGCGAACGGGTCGGCGGGTGTCCCCGTGGCCCGCATGACGTTCGACGAGTTCATGGCCGTCGGCCCCGGCGGCCTGTTCAAGGCCGACGTGCCCGTGGTGATCGCGCTGCCGGGCGACGTGCAGGGGCTCGGCCGGGAGGGCGTGGCGAGCCGGCTGGCCGACATGACCGTCACCCTGTTCACCGAGCCGGGCGACAAGAACCACCCGGGGCGCTGGGAGACCCGCGACATCAAGCTGCGCGACTTCTTCGCCGACGAGCGCCACCTGACCACCCCGGGCACGTGGCACCGGGTGGTGTCGAACATCCGCAACAGCCCGGCCGACGTGAACGCCGTCATCGGCTTCGACGCCGACAAGTTCTTCGGCTACGGCGACACGCTGTACGCGGCGAACCTGTGGATCAGTCACCGCGGTGTGTTCACCAAGAACCACTTCGACGAGTTCGAGAACTTCAACATCGCGCTGGAGGGCCGCAAGCGGTTCATCATCGCCCCGCCCGGTTCCCGCGAGTACTACCCGCGCTCGGTGCTGCGCGGGTTCGGGGACAAGTCCCAGGTCTTCGACCTGGACAATGTGGACCTGGCGCGCTACCCGAGGCTGGCGCCCAAGCTGGCCCAGCGCCGTGACTTCGTCCTCGAACCGGGCCACATGCTCTACCTGCCGCTCGGCTGGTGGCACCAGGCCGAGTCGCTGGACGAGATGAATATCAACGTCAATTTCTGGCTGAAGTCGAAGAAGATCCTCCGCAGGCCGCACGCGCTCGGCGTCGCGCTGTACACGTACGCCTACCGGAGGGTCAAGGGTGTCTACAGCTACAAGCCCACCGAGGTGAACTCCTGATGAGCGAGCGCAAGACCATCACCCCCACCCACCGCTACCGCAACAACGACAAGCTCATCGGTGTGGGGAACACCTTCTGGAACCTCTCCGAGGAGCACGGGGTCGCCGGCATCGTCGGCGACCTCAACGACGGCGTGTTCCGGATGGCCGACGGCCACGAGTTCGTCAACTTCACCGTCTGCTCCTACCTGGACCTGGACACCCACCCCAAGGTGATCGACGGGGCCGTCGACGCGCTGCGCCGCTTCGGCGTGCTGGACCACTGCATCCCGCGCACCCGCGTGCAGACGTCGGTGCTGCTGGAGCTGGAGGAGTCGCTGGGCGAGCTGTTCGACGCCATGGTGATCAGCGCGATCTCCACTGCGGCGGCCAGCACCGGCCTGCTGCCGCTGATCGCGTCGGGGCACCTCGGCAACGGCACCCGGCCGCTGATGGTCTTCGACAAGAACGCCCACGTGTCGATGGCCAACGCCAAGCCGAACTGCGCCGACGAGACCGAGGTCGTCACCTGCCGCCACCACGACCTCGACTACCTCGAGGACATGTGCCGCACCTACGAGCGCGTCTGCTACGTCGTGGACGGCTCGGACAGCCTCGGCGGCTACGCGCCCGTCGAGGAGCTGGCCGTGTTGCAGGACAAGTACAACATGCTGGTCTTCTACGACGACTCGCACTCGCTGTCGGCGTACGGCGAGCGCGGCATCGGCTACGTCCGCTCGCACTGCCCGGTGCGCGACGACCGGACCATCACCGTCGCGACCCTGAGCAAGGGCTTCGGGGCGGGCGGCACGGCGATCCTGCTCGACGGCTTCCCCAAGGAGACGCGGCGGATCATCGAACGCTTCGCGGGCCCCCTGGGCTACTCGCAGAAGATGAACGCCGCCGCGGTGGGCGCCGCGCTCGCCTCTGCCGAGATCCACCGCACCGAGGAACTCACCCGGTTGCAGGGGCGGCTGCGGTCCAACATCGCGCTGTTCGACTCGCTGCTCGCCACCGAACAGTCCGGCAGCACGTACCCGATCCGGGTGGTGCCGATGAGCGACGAGACCGTCGTCGAGGCGGCCCAGCGGGTCTTCGCGGCCGGGTTCTACACCTCGCCGGTGTTCTTCCCGATCGTCGCGCGTGGCACCGCCGGCCTGCGGGTCATGCTGCGCGCGGGCCAGACCGAGGAACAGATCACCCGGCTGTGCTCCGTGCTCGTCGAGGCGGGCGCCCGTCCGGCCGCCGCGCGACCCGAGCCGGTGACCCGGTGACCGGCGCCGCGCGGGCGATCCCGCGCAGCATCCTCTACACCCCGGCGCTGTCGCTGGACCGGGTCGTGAAGGCGTGGTCCTACGACGCGGACGTCCACCTGATCGACCTGGAGGACTCGGTGCCGGCGGCCGAGAAGCCGGCCGCGCGCACCGTGTGCCTGGCCGCCCTGGAGAAGGCGCCACGACCGGAGAACGTCGCGGTACGCATCAACGAGCTGGGCAGCGTCGCGGCGGTGCAGGACCTGGTGGCGCTCACGGAGGGCTCGGTGCGGCCCGGCATCGTCATGATGACGATGGTGACCTCGGCTGCCGAGGTGGCCCTGCTGCGGCGGATCCTGGCCTCCGCCGACGCGCATCCGGAGATCTACGTGACGGTGGAGACCGTGGAGGCGGTCGCGGAGATCGACGCGATCGCCGGGGCCAGTGACGGGCTGGTCCTCGGCTCGGCCGATCTGGCCGCGACGCTCGGGGTCGAGATCACCTGGGAGGCCATGCTCGCCGCCCGGCAGGCGATGGCGCTGGCCTGCGCGCGGCACAGCACCGCCTGCATCGACACCGCCAACTTCCGGCTGGCCGAGCCGGCCGTCCTGGCGCAGGAGACCGCCCGGGTGCGGGCGCTCGGTTTCCACGGCAAGGCGACGGTGCACCCGGGGGAGCTCGACGAGATCAACCGGGTGCTGCGCCCCCAGGCGGACGACCTGCGCCTGGCGCGCAGGGTGGCCGAGGCCGTACGGGCGGCCAACGGCGGGATCGCCGTGCTGGACGGGAACATGGTCGGTCCGCCGTTCGCCCGGATGGCCCGCGCCACCGTGTCCCGCGAGGACGCCTGGGCCGTCCGGTTCGGCACCGACGGAGCTGCCGGATGACCGGGCCGGTGACGGTCGACGCCGCGCAGATGGCGGGTACGCCCCAGCTGGTGCGGGTGATCGACGCGCTGGGCGAGATGTTCGCGGACCTGGTCGCCGGCCGGACCGACTCCCCGGCGCGCACCGTCATCGAACACGGCCCCCAGCGGGTCCTGCTGGTCAGCCCCGCGGTCTGGGAGCGGCGCGGGGTGGGCAGCGTCAAGATCACCACGCTCACCCCCGACAACCCGGGGCGCGGGCTGCCGCTGATCCACGGGATCGTCGCGCTGACGGACCTGACCACCGGGCAGATCACGGCCCTGCTCGACGGCGCGGAGCTGACCGCCGTCCGCACCGGTGCGGTCGCCGCCCTGGCGACCCGCTGGTGCGCCGCCGAGGACGCCGAGGACCTCGCGGTCATCGGGGCGGGGGTGCAGGCGCGGTCGCTGGTGCGCGCGGTGGCGGCGGTGCGGCGGATCCGTACCGTCCGGGTGTTCTCGCGGACCCGCGACCGGGCGGAGCAGTTCGCCGACTGGGTGGGCGACGTCGTGCCCCACCCGGTGCACGTGAGCGTCTGCGACAGCACCAAGGCCGCCGTCGCCGACGCGGCGATCATCTGCACGGCGACCTCGACCAGCGACAACACACCGTTGGTGGAGGCGGACTGGGTGGCGCCCGGAGCCCACGTCAACGTCATCGGCGGCACCCACCCGGACGCGATCGAACTCGACCCCGCCCTGCTGGCCGACGCCGTGGCGGTCGTCGAGGACCGGACCGCGGCGCTGGAGGGCGCCGGCGAGGTGCGCGCCGCCCTGGCCGCCGGCCTGATCGGCGTGGACGACCTGCACGAGCTGGGCGCGCTGGTCACCGGCGAGGTGCGCGTCGGCGGGCGGACGTCGGTCCTGCGTACGGTCGGGATGGCCATCGAGGACACCGCCGCCGCGGTGGCGCTGCACGAGGGGGCGGTGTCCGTGGCGTAGGTCAGGAGGAGCTCTCCCGGCAGCGGACCATGAAGGAACGCTCGAAGACGATGACCGTCTCGCCGGTGGACTTCGTGCCCGTCGTCTCCACCGTGACGATGCCCTGGCCGGGCCGGGACCGGCTCAGGCGCTTGTCGAGGATGCGGCTGGTGGCGTACAACGTGTCCCCGACGAAGACCGGCTCGCGCAGGCGGACCTTGTCCCAGCCGAGGTTGGCCACCGCCCGCGCCGACAGGGCCTGCACGGTCATGCCGCCGATCAGGCACAGGGTGATCCCGCTGTTGACCAGCACCCGCCCGTACTCGCTGCCCGCCCCGTAGTGCTCGTCGAAGTGCAGCGGGTGCTGGTTCATGGTGAGCAGGGTCAGCCAGGTGTTGTCGGTCTCGGAGATGGTGCGGCCCGGCCAGTGCCGGATCACCATCCCGGGCTCGAAGTCCTCGTAGTCCCCGCCGTGCTCTTCGCGGTACTCGTTGCCCTGGACATGACGCAAGGTCATCGGCAGTTCTCCCGTGTCGAGTGTGGGCGAACGGGCGCGGTCCCCGTCGAACGTGAATGTTAGTCTATGTCGATCATCGTTTCGGAGATACCGGCCCGCGGCGAGCACACTCCGGCGGCCGGCCCGACGTGCAACTCCGGGGAGCGTCAGATGACCGTGCGCGAGCATGTCGGCAGTGCGGGGCCGGCCGGGCATCCGTGGTTCGGCACCCATCGCCTGGCGCCGGCCGCGCCGGCGGAGACGATCCGCGGGATGCTCCGCTACGAGCTGCGGGACACCGGCTGGCCCTACCAGCGGCTGCTGCCCGCGGCACCGATCGCCATCCCGCGCGCGTCCTACGCCGAGATCTTCCGGGCGGCCGCCGCGCTGGTCGACCTGCTCCGCCGTACCGCCCTCGAGACGGCCCCCACCACGCAGGGCCGGCTGGCGGCCTACCGCATGCCGCAGAGCGAAAACCAGCTGTTCGTGCGGGACCCGTTCGTCGAGGAGCGCTATCCGGACTGCGTCGTGCGGCCGGACGTCGTCATCGGGCCCGACGGGCCGCAGTTCCTGGAGTTCAACGTCAGCGGCGCGCTCGGCGGCGTGGTGGAGACGCACTGCCGCCTCGAGGTGTGGCGCAAGCTCCACGCCGACGCCGAGGGCAGGACCCCGTTCAGCTCCCCGGACCCGTTCGCCGTACGCGCCGGGATGTACCGGTCGCTCTGCGCCGAGCTGGGGCTGGCGCCCAGGGTGGCCATCGTCGGCAGCGCCCGGGTCTACGGCGTGCAGAACCGCTACTTCCAGATGGAGGCCGACTACCTCAACAACCACGGCCTCACCGCCCGCTTCTTCGAGCCCGAGGAGCTGCCGGAGGCGTGGGACTGCCCACCCCACCTGCGCTACCCGATCGGGCTGCGCAACTTCACCATCCCGGACTGGCTCGACGCCGGGCTCGACACCACCTACGTGCAGGAGGCGCTGGACAACGGCTGCCTGCTCGTGGGCACCCAGACGTCGACCTTCATGCACAGCAAGCTGACCATGGGCCTGCTGTCGGAGGGCCGGCCGTGGATGAGCGCGGCCGAGCGCGGCCTCGTCGACCGGTACGTGCCGTGGACGCGGATCCTCTCGGACCGCAGGACGGGGCGCGAGGGCCGCGAGGTCGAGCTGCTCCCGTTCGTCCTGGCGAACCGGGACCTGCTGGTGCTCAAGGCGGGCCTGGGCGAGAGCGGCAAGCAGGTGGTCATCGGCGGCGAGGTCGACCAGGCGACGTGGGAGTCCGCCGTCGCCGAGGCCGCCGCCGACGGCACCAGCGTGGTCCAGGACTTCGTGGCGCCACGCACGTGCCGGGTCGCGCTCGTCGCCGACGACGCCGACGAACCCCACGACGTCGAGGTCGCCCCGGTGATCGGGCCGCTGCTGTTCGGCGGGCGCGCGGCGGGGCTGTTCTGCCGCTACTACGGCGACGGCTCCGCCGGGATCGTCAGCGCCCGGGGGCGCGACAGCGGCTCCGACAACTGCATGGTGGCCGTCTGACCAACGGGGGCGCGTCGTCCGTCGCGCGGTCGCGACGATAGGGGTTCGCGGCCCGAATGAGGTGTTGTCGCGGTGCGGGCCCCGTGTCACGATCGCTGCCACCGGAAGCCCGTGCCGCGCGACCCACGGTCGGCCGGCGACCTGTCGGCCCGCCGCCGTCGAACCGAAGGGACCTGCCATGCCTGCCGATCCCGAGGTGTCCGGGCCGCCGGCCGGATGGGACCCCGACCGGGCGGTGCCCGCGCTGATCTGGGCGGCGGCGGGACGGCACGGTCACCGTACGGCCGTCGTCGGCGCGGACGCGACGCTGAGCTACACCGAGCTGCGCCACGCCGTCGCGGGTCTCGCCGACGTGTTGCGGCGCCACGGTGCGGCAGCCGCCCCGGTGGCCGTCCTGGCCCACCGCAGCGCCGCCCAGCTGGTGGCGTGCCTGGCCGCGCTGCACGCCGGGCCCGGCTACGCCTGCGTGGACGCCAACCAGCCGCGGGCCCGCGTCGAGAGTCAGCTGCGCGGGTGCGGGGCCGCCGTCGTGGTGACGGATAGCGACGACCCGCCGGTGTCCGGGCAGGTGGTGCTCACCGTCGACCTGGCCGGCTGGATCGACGCGGGAGCGGCGGCGGAGAGCGCCGGGACCCTGCGCGGCCCGTCCCCGGTGGTGGGGGACCAGCTCGCCTACACCGTGTTCACGTCCGGCTCCACCGGCGTACCCAAGGTCGTCGAGATCCCCCACGCGGCCCTGGCCAACTACGCGGCGTTCGTCGCCCGGCTGGTCGACCCGGAACGGGCCGACGGCGGACAGCTGCGCTTCGCGTCGGTGACCAGCCTCGCGACGGACCTCGGGCACACCGCTGTCTTCCCGGCGCTCACCGGGGGAGACGCGGTCCACCTGGTGCCGACCGGGACCGCGACGGATCCCGACGACTTCGCCGACTACCAGGACGAGCACCGCGTCGACGTCCTGAAGATCACCCCGTCGCACCTGGCGGCGCTGCTGGACGAGGCGGCGGAGCGGGTGCTGCCCCGCCGACTGCTGATCGTCGGTGGCGAGGTGTGCCGCTGGGAGCTGGTGGACCAGGTCCGCGAGCTGTCGGACGTGCGAATGGTCAACCACTACGGCCCGACCGAGACCACCGTGGGCGCGCTCACCTTCGAGGTGCCGACCGACCCGGCGGCGCGTCCGGGCACCGCCACCGTGCCGATCGGCCGTCCGATCGACAACGCGCGGGTCGCCGTCGTCGACGCCGACCTCCGCCCGGTCGCGGCGGGCGTCGAGGGGGAGCTGCTGATCTTCGGCGCGGGGCTCGCCCTCGGCTACCGCGACGACACCGGACTGACCGGCGAGAGGTTCCCGACCTGCCATCCCGACGGCCGGTGCTACCGCACCGGTGACCTGGTGACCCGCCACCCCGACGGACTGGTGGAGTTCCACGGCCGCCGGGACGGCCAGGTCAAGATCCGAGGCCACCGCGTCGAGCTGGGCGAGGTGGAACAGGCGGTACGCCGGTGCGCCGGGGTGCGCCGGGCGGCGGTGGTGCCGGTCGGCGGGACCGGCTCCGTCCCGCGCCTGGTCGCGTACGTCGTACCGAGCGAACCGCCCGGGCCGACGGCCCGCGAGCTGCGCGACCAGCTGCGCGAGACGCTGCCCGACTACCTGCTGCCCGGTGCCGTGGTGTGCCTCGACGAGCTGCCCCGGACGCCGAGCGGGAAGCTGGACGTGCGCGCGTTGCCGGCACCCGGCCGGACCGGCGCGCGACGGTAGCTCCCGACCCGGCCGCCCCGGGCTGCCCGACGTGGGACAGCCGCCGGCTTCAGGCGGCGTGCGGGTCGAGTCCGAGCGCGACCCGCCCGATGAACGGGTAGCCGTCCAGCGGGCCGAAGGGCTGCATGAAGCCGCCCGCGCGGGCGTCCCGGTAGAGCCGGGACAGGGGGTGCCGGCTGCTGAAGGACGCCCCGCCGCAGATCGTCATGGCCCGGTCGACCGTGCTCACCGCCGTACGGTTCGCCAGCAGCTTCGCGGTCTGCCACCCCCGTACGACGTCGTGGACGGCGGCCTCGGACCGCTCCGCGGGGTCGGCGGCGAACAGGGCGTCCACCAGGCGTCCGGAGCGCTCCAGCACGCCCCGGGTGGCCGCGAGGTCGAGCTCCATGGTGGCGATCTCCCGCTGCACGGACGGGTGGTGTGCCGGCGCCGCCCGCCCGGGCTGCCGGGGAACCATGGTGGCGTGTTCCACCGCGATCCGGAAGGCCGCCTCGGCGATCCCCAGTGAGGCGCCCAGCAGGGGAAAGTTGATCGCGCAGGACCGCGCCAGGTCCTCCGACGTCGGCGGGCCGAATGGCTCGCCGACCGTGACCCGGTCGGCGGGGACGACGCAGTCCTCCAGCAGGAGCCCGTGGCTGCCGGAGCCCCGCATGCCCAAGGCGTCCCAGTCGTCCAGCACGGTCAGCCCGGGGGTACCGGCGAGGACGACGGCCTCGGCGTGGCGCCACCCGCCGTCGGGATCGGCGACCCGGACCGCGACGTTGAACGAGTCCGCGACGGCCGAGTTGGTGACGAACGTCTTGCGTCCGGTGATGACGTACTCGTCGCCCTTGCGGACGGCCTCGGTGAGCGCGCCGTTCCACGTCGCGCCCGGTTCGGTGGACGCCCCGGCCATGATCAGGTCTGAGCCGCCCAACGCCTCCAGGATGGCGTCCAGCTGCGTCGCCCTGACCCGGTCGCCGTCCGCCTCGGCCCGCTCCCAGCGGCGGACCTGCCCCCACACCGAGGCCATGTGCATGTTCGCGCAGATGGCCGTCGACCCGCAGCCCCGGGCCAGCCGGGAGACGGCCACCAGCACGTCGTACAGGGAGCGGACCCCCAGTCCGCCGTGCCGGGTCGGGGCGCACGCGGAGAGCACGCCGCTGTCGCGCAGGTCGGCGAAGTTGTCGGCGACGAACGTGTTGTCCCGGTCGTGGCGGCCGGCCCGTTCGGTGAGGGTGCCGACGTGACCCTCGGCGAGGGAGACCAGCTCCCGGCCGGCGGCGGTCGTGGCGGTGAGTTCTCCGAACACCTACAGCATCCTCAGGATGGAGAGAAACTCCTCGGCCCGCTCGGCGTGGGGCTGCTGCGGGCCGGCGAAGCGGGCTCCGGTCTCCGTCGGCACCGGCGTCGGCAGCACCCTCGGGAACAGCGGACCCCCGATGGGATCACCGGGCCGCAGGCCGTGTTCCCACAGCAGCGGCAGGACCGCGTGCTGCGGCTGGAAGGTGACGCCGTCGCCCACCCACCGGGAGACGAACGCCCGACGCTGCCGCTCGGGGCCGGTGCCGGTGGCGCCGTGCAGCGCGGCCGGGTGGAACAGCACGATGTCGCCGGGCGTGAGGTCCCAACTGAGGACGTCCTGGTCGGACACGTCCGGCACCGCCTCGAGTTCCTCGCGCCGGCCCAGGTGGGTGGCGCCCGGGGTGATCGGCACGTAGCGCCGGCCCCAGCGGTGCGAACCGCGCACCACCTGGAGCGCGGCGGTGTCGGGAGTGCACGGGTCGAGGGGGATCCACATCGCGCACACCTGGTCGCCCGCGATCGGCCAGGAGCTGACGTCCTCGTGGAACGGCGTCGGAGCACCGGATCCGGCCGGCTTGGCGAAGATCTGGTCGTAGAAGGCCGTGATCGCGGTGGAGCCGAACAGCTGCTGGGCGATGCGCGCCGCGGGGGAGAAGAACATGAAGTCGCGGAAGCCGTCGTGGGTCTTCCACATGAAGGCGTCCCCGGCGAAACCGCCGCCGCCCAGCAGCGCGGTCGCCTGCGCCAGCACGGTCGGGTTGGCGAGCAGGTACTCCACGCCTTCGGCGATCCGGCCGAGCCACTTGTCGTCGATCATGCCGGAGAGCCGGACCACGCCGTCGGTGTGGAAGGCGTCGATCTCGGCCTGGGTGAGGTCGCGCGGTGGTGCCTCGGGAGGGCTGATGTCCATGTGAGTGGTCTCCGTCAGGGAAGACGCCGCCAGTGGGTGCCGAAGAGGGTCTCCTCGTCCGGCAGGCTGGGCGGCAGGGGATGTGAGACGTAGGTGTAGTTGAGGAAGTCGCGCCAGGTCACGTTCTCCGACCGGGAGCAACCGCCCCAGCTGCCACTGGCGATGACCTGGGTGAACGGCATCCCGTTGTCGAAGCTGCCGCTGTTGCCCACGGCGGTCGACTGGTTGACCATGACCCGTCCGGCGCGGGCCCGCTCGGCCAGCCTGACCACCCGGTCGGGTCGCTCGGTGTGGATGCCGCAGCTGTGGCCCTGCCCGATCCGGCCCAGCAGCGCCTCCACCGCGACGAGCGCGTCGTCGAAGGCGGTGAACGTCGACACGGTGAAGACCGGCGCCAGCTTCTCACCGAGCATCGGGTCGTCGAGCGCCGGGACACCACCGCTCGCCAGGGGCGGTAGCTGGGCCACCAGGGCGGTGGTCTTGGTCGGCTCGGCCAGGTCGATCCCGGCGGCGGCGGCGAGCGCCGCGGCGGATCGACCGACCGCGTCACGGTTGAGCAGCCGTCCGTCCGGCCAGAGCAGCGTACGCAGCCGTGCCGTCTCGGCCGGATCGCACAGGTGCGCGCCCTGCCGGGCCAGCTGGTCGCGGAAGGCGGCGGCGATCTCGGCGTCCACCAGCACGTTGCTCTCCGACGAGCAGGAGGTGCCGTTGTTGAAGCTGCCACCGAGCACGATCAGCTCCGCCGCGGCGGCCACGTCCGCCGAGGCGTCCACGATCACCGCCGGGTTGCCGACGCCCGCGCTGATCGCCGGCGTGCCGCTGCGGTACGCCCGGCGTACCGTGCCGGGCCCGCCGGCGGCGATGACCAGGTCGGCGGCGGCCATCAGCGCCTCGGTGGTCTGTCGGTCGGTGACCGGCAGGCACTGGACGAGGTCCGCCGGGGCGCCGACCGTCTCCAGGGCCCGACGCAGCAGCTCGACGGTACGGGCCGCGGAGTGCCGGGCCCGGGGGTTGGGGGTGATGACCACCGCGTTGCGGGTCTTGAGCATCGGCAGGGCGTTGCCGACCACCCCGGAGCAGGGTGCGGTGGCGGGGCTGGCCACCGCGATCACCCCGATCGGCTTGGCCAGCTTGCGCAGGCCCCGCTCCGGCAGCTCCTCGATGATCCCGCTGGTGACGACCCCGTGCAGGTCGCGCAGCGTGCCGAGGACCCGGCGCCGGTAGAGCGTGAACAGGTGCTCCGGGTCGCCGAGGCCGGTCTCCCGGTAGGCGAGGTCGGCCAGCGCCCGGGCGGTGTCCTCCTGGTAGACCGCCCAGCCGAGGGCGGCGACCAGGTCGTCGACGCGGTCCTGCGGCCAGAACTCGACCTCCGCCTGGGCCCGACGGGCGCGGGCCATGGTGGCCTCGACGTCGGGCCGTTCCGCCTCGGTGGAGACGACGCCGGCCGGCACCCCGTCCCGGCGGCTCGGGGCCGCTGCGTCCGGCGCCCCGGTGTGCGTCACGGCCGCGTCGGCCTCGCGGAGGTCACCGCTGGACACCGGCGTGCTCCCGGTCCGAGGGGTGCGCCGACCGCAGCCGGCCGATGGTCTCCTCCAGCATGTCGTCGGTGACGGTGAGGGAGAGCCGCAGGTAGCCCGGCGCGCCCATCACCGAGGCCGGCAGCACCAGGAGCCCGCGCTCCTCGAGCCGGGCCGCGTGTGCCCAGTCGTCCGCGTCCGGCACCCGGGCCAGCAGGTAGAACGTGCCCTCGCTCGGCTGGACCTCGTACCCGGCCTCGCGCAGGGCGTCGACCAGCAGGTCGCGGCGCTGCTCGATCGGCTTGACCTGGAGCGCGTGCTGTTCGAGCTCGGGCAGGGCGAACAGCAGCGAGTTGTTGGGGAACGCCCAGCCGGTGGTCAGGCGGGCCACGGTCAGGGCCCGGCGGAGCACCGCCGGGTCGGGCACGGTCGGCGGGATCGCCACGTAGCCGACGCGCTCCCCGGGCAGCAGCAGCGTCTTGGTGTAGGTGTGCACCAGGAACGTGAACGGGTAGTGCGTCGCCGGGCTGGGGCACGTGCGGCCGTCGAACACGATGCGCCGGTACGCCTCGTCGGAGAGCAGGTAGATCGGCCGACCGGTGCGGGCGGAGGCTTCCCGCAGCACCTCGGCGAGGGCGGCGAACTCCTCGTCGGTGTAGACGGCGCCGGTCGGGTTGTTCGGGCTGTTGACGATGACGGCGCTGGTCCGGGGCGTGATCGCCGCCGCGATGAGTTCCGCGTCGAGTCGCCAGGAGCCGGGGGCCAGCGCCACCGGCCGGGGGACCGCACCGACCGAGGCGATGATCGGCTCGTAGTAGAACCAGGCGGGGTCGAGGTAGATCACCTCGTCGCCCGGGTCGCAGACGCTGCGCAGGCAGATGGTCAGCCCCGCGAACGCCCCGTTGGTCAGGGCGACGTCGTCGGCGGTGAACGGCAGGGCGAGTTCCCGGCCCAGGGTGGCCGCCACCGACTCCTGGGCCGGCGGGTGGTCGCGGGTGTAGGCGAACCAGTCGGTGTGCTGGGGGCTCAGGTGCCGTTGCAGGACCTCGACCAGGGCCGGGGCGGGGAACTCGTGCGGATCGCCGAAGGCGAGGTCGATCACGCCCGGGCCGCCGCGCAGCCGCGAGTAGGAGGACTGCTCGAGGTAGGCCCCCAGGCGCCGTCCGTACGCGTCGGTCGCGTCGGTCATCTGCCGACTTATCCGGTGCTCCATCCTGCTCCGATCTCCACCCTGATCCGTGGCCGGCGAGGTCGCCGGGTTCACACCGTGGCGGGTTGTGCGGCGGGGACTCTTGCGGGCAGCTGACGCACGGACCGCGCGGAGAAGGTCGCGACGGTCACCAGACCGAGCACCCCGCCGGCGATGACCAGCGTCTGGGCGACGCCGATCCGGTCCGCGACCGGGCCGACGACGGCCAGGCAGAGCGGGCCGAGCACGAACGAGCCCATGGCGTCGTACGAGCTGATCCGCGACAGCGCCTCGTTGGGCACGTGGTTCTGCAGGGCGGTGTCCCACAGCACCTCGAAGATGTCGACGCAGACGCCGTTGACGAGCATCGAGGCAGCGATCAGCCAGACCGGCGCGCCGGCCGCGATCAGCGCGAACGGCGGGAGGAAGCCGAAGGTGGCCAGCACCGCCACCCGCATCGGCCGGCGGGGGCGGATCCGCATCGCCACGAGGCTGCCGCCGACCAGGCCCACGGCCTGCGCGGTGACGATCACCGACCAGGCGGTGGCGCCGCCCAGCTGTTCCTTGGCGGTCAGCGGGCCGAGCACGTAGATCGCCGAGAAGCATCCGTTGACGAACGCGAACTGCACGACCACCAGCCAGACCCAGGACCGGGAGCTGAACTCCCGCCAGCCCTCCCGCAGGTCGGCGAGCATGGTGCCGGTGGCGGCCCGGCCGGGGTGGGACACCCGGACGCCGGCCAGCAACAGGGCCGAGCCGAGGAAGGTGGCGGCGGGCACCGCCAGCGCCCAGCCGGCGCCGAGGGCCGCCACGAGCACGCCGGCCAGGGCCGCGCCGCCGATGGTGGTGCTGTTGCGGGACAGCCGCAGCAGCGCGTTGGCCGACTGGAGCTGCTCCCGGGCCACCACCTGCGGCACCACGCCGCGGGAGGCCGGCAGGAAGAGCGCGGCGGCGGCGCCGTTGACGGCGGACAACGCGATCACGACCGGCAGCGAGGGCCGGCCGCTGACGAACACCACGGTCAGGACCGCCTGCGCGGCGAAGGCCAGCAGGTCGGAGCCCACCATCAGGCGGAAGCGGTTCATCCGGTCGGCGAGGACGCCGCCGAACAGCAGCAGCGCGACCTGCGCCAGCGACCGGGCGGCGAGCACCAGACCGAGGTCGGTGGCGGAGCCGCCCGGCGCGTCGAGGACGGCGAAGGCCAGCGCCACCGGGATCACGGCGCTGCCCAGCAGCGACAGCGTGCGGGCCAGGAAGAGCATCCGGTACGACCGGTCGGCCAGGATCCGGAGGTCGTCGCGCACCTGGCATCACCTCCGGTCGGCCGGTCGAACGGGTCGCGTGCCGGCGCACCGGCGGTGTCACGAGCGTGCCCATCATGTGGCAGGGAAACGGGTTGCCCAACCCCTAGGACTCTGAACAGATGTCGTGAATTGTGAGGTCAAACCCCTATAACGGCGTCGTTCGCTGACTACACGCTCAGTCGCCTGGTACAGATCGATCATCGGCACCCGCATCGGTGCGGCGCGCGCCCGGCGGTGATCCCGGCCGCGGACCGGAGCACCGACGGACATCGGAGGACCAGTGGGACGGCAGGAGCATCCGGTCGCGAGTGACGTCACGCAACGCGTGGCGCGGCTGTCCAGTTCGGCGCGGGCGCTGCTCGACGAGCGGCTGCGCGCCGGCCGCTCCGAGCCGGCACCCGGCGGCACCGTCATCCCCCGGTTGGACGCCGCCGAGGCACCGCTGTCGTTCGCCCAGGAGCGGCTGTGGTTCATCGAGCGCCTGGAGGACGACGCCGTCCACCACAACGACGCCACCCTGCTGATCCTGACCGGCGAGCTGGACCAGGTCGCGCTGCGCCGCAGCATCGAGGAGGTCGTCCGCCGGCACGAGATCCTGCGTACCGCCTTCCGCCAGCTCGGCGAGCGGGTCGTGCAGGCCGTCACGCCGCCCGCCCCGCTGGGCATCGACGTGGTCGACCTGCCCGGCGCCACCGCGCGCCCCGACGACCCGGTCCTGCGGGCCGCCGTCGAGCGGGAGATGCGGGTTCCGCTCGACCTGGCCGCGGGCCAGAGCATGCGGGCGGTGCTCTACCGGATCGCCCCGGACGTGCACGTGCTCGGGGTCACCGTGCACCACCTCGTCTGCGACCTGTGGTCGTTCACCATCTTCTGCCGCGAGCTGGCCGCCACGTACGCCGCCTTCGCCTCCGGCGCCGCGACGGCGGACCTGCCCGAGCTGCCGATCCAGTACGCCGACTACGCGGCCTGGCAGCGCACCGCGGTCGGCGAGGAGCGGATGGCGGCGCACCTGCGCGAGCGGGTCGACGAGCTCGCCGGCGTGCCACCCCTGCTCACCCTGCCCACCAGGGGCCCCCGGCCGGCCGTGCAGCAGTTCGTCGGCGCGTCCGAGTGGTTCCGGATCGGCGCCGCCGACGCCGAGCGGATCCGCGCGCTCGGCCAGGGCCAGGGCGCCACCATGTTCATGACCCTGCTCGCCGCCTTCAGCGTGCTGCTCGCCCGGCACAGCGGCCAGCGGGACATGGTCGTCGCCAGCCCCATCGCCACCCGCGAGCAGGACGAGCTGGAGCACCTCATCGGCTGCTTCCTGAACATGATCGTGGTGCGGGCCGACCTGTCCGGCGAACCCACCTTCGCCGAGCTGGTGGGCCGGGTCAAGGCGGCCTCGCTGGACGCGTTCCGGCACCGCGACGTGCCGTTCGAACGCCTCGTCGCCGCGTTGCGGCCGGAACGCAGCCGCAGCCACCAGCCGCTCGCGCAGGTCGCCTTCGTGCTCCAGAACGTGCCCACCAGCCGGCTGGACCTGCCGCGGCTGCGGGTCGACGTCCACCAGATGGAGACCGGCCGGTCCCGGATGGACCTGTCGATGAGGATCACCGAGACGGCCGACGGGCTGGCCGGTGAGATCGAGTACGACACCGGCCTCTTCACCGCCGACGCGGTGCGCGACATGGCCCGGCAGTTCGAGCTGCTGCTCGTCGAGGCGGCGCGGGAGCCCGACACGAGCGTGTGGCGGCTGCCGCTGCTCGACGACGCGCAGCGCCACCGGATCCTGCACGAGTGGAACGACACCGCCGCCGACCTCGGTCCCGAGGCGCTCGTCCACCGCCTCGTCGAGGCGCAGGCGCGGCGCACCCCGGACGCGGTCGCGGTCGTCGAGGGCAACGTCCGCACGACGTACCGCGAACTCGACGAACGGGCCAACCGCCTGGCGCACCACCTGCGCGACCTCGGTGTCGGCGTGGAGGACCCGGTGGCGGTGTGCCTGCCGCGCTGCACCGCCGAGGTGGTGGCGATCCTGGCGGTGCTCAAGGCCGGCGGCTACCACCTGCCGGTCAACCCGCGCGACCCGCAGGCCCGCCGGGACGCGCTGCTCGGGCAGGTCCGCCCGGCGGTCGCGATCTCCGCCGGGGACCTGTGCGACGAGGTGTGGAGCCCCGGCCGGCGGATCATCGACCTGGACGGGGAGTCGTCGCTGACCGGCACGTGCCCCGCCACCGACCCCGCCGTGCCGCTGCACCCGGACAACCTCGCCTACACGCTGTTCACCTCCGGCTCCACCGGGCAGCCCAAGGGCGTGCAGGTCACCCACCGCGGGTTCACCAACCGGATGCTGTGGGCCCAGCGCAACTTCCCGCTCGGCCCGGACGACCGGGTGCTGCGCAAGGCGGCCTGCACCTTCGACGTCTCGCTGGACGAGCTGTTCCGGGCCCTGTTCAACGGCGCGGCCAGCGTGCTGATGCCCGAGACGGCGACCTTCGACCCGCGCCGGCTGGCGGGGGTCATCGCCCAGCACGGCGTGACCGACGCCGACTTCGCGCCGACCGCCCTGCGCGAGGTGCTGCTCAGCGCCGACGCCGCGGACCTGAAGTCGCTGCGGCGGATCGTCTCGGGCGTGGAGGAACTCACCCCCGAGACGCAACGGCTGGTCTTCGACCGGCTCGACGTCACCATGTTCAACCTGTACGGCCCGACCGAGGTGTCGGTCTCCTGCACCGCCTGGCCGTGCGACCCCGCCGACGAGCGGCCGTTCGTCCCGATCGGCCGTCCGATGGCCAACGTCCGGGTGTACGTGCTCGACGAGGCGATGCAGCCCGTACCGCCGGGTGTGGCGGGGGAGGTTCACGTCGGCGGCCCAGGGCTGGCCCGGGGCTACCTCGACAACTCCGCCCTGACCGCGGAGCGGTTCCTGCCCGACCCGTTCGCCGGCACGCCCGGCGCCCGCGTCTACCGCACCGGCGACCTGGCCCGGTTCGGGCCGGACGGCGTCCTGGAGTTCCTCGGCCGGGGCGACGGGCAGCTGAACCTGCGCGGCTACCGCATCGAGCCGGGCGAGGTGGAGTCCGCGCTGCGCCGCCACCCGGCGGTCCGCGAGGCCGTCGTCGTCGTACGCCGGGACCCGCCCGCCAGGGACGCCCGGCTGGTCGGCTACGTCGTCGGCGACGACCTGCCGGGCACCGCGGACCTGCGGGCCCACCTGCGCCGGCGGCTGCCGGACTACCTGGTGCCGGCCGCCTTCGTCAGGCTGCCCCGGCTGCCGCTGACCAACCACGGGAAGCTCGACGTCGCGGCGCTGCCACCGCCGGGGCAGGGCGAGCCCGCCGCCGCCGGGACCGACGGGCCGCGTGACGAGCGCGAGCGGGTGCTCCTGGACATCTGGTGCGACGTGCTCGGGCGCGAGGGCATCGGCATCCACGACGACTTCTTCGACCTCGGCGGCGACTCCCTCACGGCCACCCGGATCGTGGCCCTGGCCGGCGCGAAGCTGGGGGCGGACGTCGAGGTGGCGGTGATCTTCGACGCGCCGACGGTCGCGGAGCTGGCCGCCCGGCTCGCGCCCGGGCAGCCGTGACCCCCGGTCGGACCCCTGCGCAGCGAGTGGAGAGCCTGATGACCGAGCACGCCGGCGCGTTGACCCACGAGGCGACGGGCGTCGTCAACCTGGGCGCCGCCCTGTCCCACCAGGCGCGGGTCCAGCCCGGCAGCCCCGCCCTGCACCTGGTGGCCGAGGACGGCTCGGCCGACACGGTGGACTACGCGACGCTCGACGCCCGGGCCCGCCGGGTCGGCGCGGCCCTGGCCGGGCACTGCCGCCCCGGTGACCGGGTGCTGATGCTCGTCGGGGCGGGGGTCGACTTCCTCGCCGGCTTCTTCGGTTGCCTCTACGCCGGCACCGTGCCGGTCCCGCTGGCCGCGCGGCTCAACCGGGCCAGCGCCCCGGTCGTCGGGCGGATCCTCGACGACGCGCAGGCCACCGCGGTGCTGGCGGCCCGCGCGGTCACCAGCGCGGTCGACCTGGGCACGCTCATGCCCGGTCGCCGGCTGCCGGTCCTGGAGATCGAGTCCCTCGACGCCGCCCCCACCGGTTGGCAGCCGGCGGTGGCCGAGGGCGGACTGGCGTTCCTCCAGTACACCTCGGGCACCACCAGCACCCCCAAGGGGGTGATGGTCAGCCACGCGAACCTGCTGGAGAACCTGCGGGCCATCCGCCGCTCCTTCGGCTTCGACGACGCGACGGTGATGGCCTCCTGGCTGCCCCCGCACCACGACATGGGCCTGATCGGCACCCTGCTCACCCCCGTCTACCTCGGGGTGCCGACGGTGCTGATGGACCCGGCGACGTTCATCCGCACCCCGGTGCGCTGGCTCCAGGCGATCAGCCGGTACCGGGCCACCATCAGCGGCGGGCCCAACTTCGCCTACGACCTGTGCGTACGCAAGGTCGCCGAGGCCGACCGCGCCGCCCTCGACCTCAGCTCCTGGCGGGTGGCCTTCAACGGCGCCGAGCCCGTACGCGCGGCTACCCTGCGCGCCTTCGCCGAGGCGTTCGCCCCGCACGGTTTCGACGAGCGGGCCTTCCTGCCCTGCTACGGGCTGGCCGAGGCGACGCTGCTGGTCGCCGGGCGGGCCCGGCCGCAGCGGCCCGTCGTGACCACGGTGGCCGACCCGGAACCCCACCGTCCCGGCACGGAGGTGGTCGGCTGCGAGATCCTGCCCGAGGCGGAGGTCCGCATCGTCGACCCGACCGGCCACCCGGTCCCGGACGGCACCGCCGGCGAGATCTGGGTGCGTGGCGGCAGCGTCGTCGACGGGTACTGGAACCGGCCGGAGGAGTCCGCGCGGACCCTGCACGCCACCCTCGGCGGCGACCCCGATGACGGCCCCTACCTGCGCACCGGCGACCTCGGCTTCCGGCAGGACGGTCACCTCTACGTCCGTGGGCGGATCAAGGAGACGGTGGTCGTCCGCGGCCAGAACCACTACCCGGACGACATCGAGCAGACCGTCCGCGCCGCCTGCCCCCGCCTCGGCGGGCGGATCGCGGCGTTCGGCGTGGACGTCGCCGACGACGGCCACGGCGTCGGCGAGGCCGTGGTCCTGTGGTACGAGACCCGCTCCGACCGGGCGTCGGACGAGGCACCGGCCATCGCCGAGGCGGCCCGCCGGGCCGTGGTGACCGTCCACGGCCTGGACCTGCACCGGGTGCTGGCCGTACCGCCCGGCACGATTCCCGTCACCACCAGCGGCAAGACCCGGCGCGGCGACTGCGCGCGGGCGTACGCCGCGGGCAGCGCCACGATCGTCGCGGACGACCCCCTGCGTCCGGCGGCGCGCCCCGCCCCGGCCGTCGCACCGGCGCAGGCGCAGCGGCTGCGCGCCCTGGCCGGCGGGCTGCTCGACGTCGACCCGGAGCGGATCGACCCGGAGCGTTCCCTGCCGGAACTCGGGTTCGACTCGCTGCGGGCCGTGGAACTGCAACACCTGATCGAGGGGGAGTGGGGCGTCCGCCCGGCCCTGACCGACCTGCTGGGCGACAGCACGGTGGCCGAACTGGCCGCCGCGCTGCCGTCCGCGCCCGCGCCGGCCGACCCGCCGGCCGCCCCGGCCGCCGCCGACCGGCCCTACCCGCTGTCGTACGGCCAGCGCGCGATCTGGTTCCAGGGCGCCCTCGCCGAGGACCCGGCCAACCTCAACCTGTGCCGCGCGGTGACCGTCGACGGCGTGCTGGACGCCGCGGCGCTGGCCCGCGCCGTCCGCGACCTCGGCGTCCGGCACCCGGCCCTGCTCACCCGCTACGACGACGCCGGCGCCGAGGTGACCCAGCGGGTGGCCGACGACGCCGAGGTGACGCTGGAGGTGCGCGACGCGGCGGGCTGGCCGGCGGGCCGGCTCGACGGGGAGATCGAGGCGGAACTCGGCGTCGGCTTCGACGGCCCGCCCCTGCTGCGCGCCGTGCTGTTCCGGCACGCGGCCGACCACCACACGCTGCTGCTGTGCACCCACCACAGCGTCATGGACGTGTGGTCGCTGGCGGTGCTGGTCGAGGACCTGGCGACCGGCTACGGCCGGCACGCCGCCGGGGACGACGCGGCACCGCCCGCACCCACCGCCCACCCGGCCGAGTTCGTCGCCTGGCAGCGCTCCTTCCTGGACGCTCCGGCCGGCCGGGAGCTGACCGCGACGTGCCAGGCCCAGGTCGCCGACCTCGTGCCGCTGGACCTGCCGACCGACCGGCCCCGCCCGTCGGTGCGTACCTTCCGGGGCGCCGCCCACGCCTTCCGGCTCGACGCCGACCTCTGCGCCGGGATCGACGCGCTCGCCGCGTCGTGCGGGGTCAGCCGCACCGCCGTGCTGTTCGCCGGCTACGCGGCGGTGCTGTCGCGCTACGCCGGCCAGGCGGCGTTCCCGCTGGGCTTCGTGCACGCCGGCCGGGTCCGCGGCCGCTTCGCCGACCTGGTCAGCTACCTGGTCAACCCGCTGCCGGTGCCGGTGGACCTGTCCGCCGACCCGGAGTTCGGCGCCCTCGCGCGGGCGGCCCACGACGCGGTGCTGGCCGCCTCCGACCGCGCCGAGGTGCCGTTCGGACGGATCGTCGAGGGGCTCGGGCAGGCCGCCGACGCCAGCCGCGGCGCGCTGCTCAGCGCGGCCTTCGCCTACCAGCACGGCCGCGGCACCGACCGGCTCGGGCTCACACCGATGGTGCTCAACCACGAGGGGGCGCTGGGGGACTGGGCCGGGCTGCGGGTGCGCAGCCGGCCGGTGCGGCAACGGGCCACCTACTACGACCTCTCGCTCTACCTGGGCGAGCACGGCGGCGAACTGCTCGGCACCTTCGACTACAGCACCGACCTGTTCGACGCCGACACCATGGGCGTGCTGGCCGAGGCGCTGACCGTGCTGCTGTCCGCGGCCGTCGCGGCGCCGGCGACCCCGGTCGGCGCCCTGCCGCTGCTCGGCGCCGAGCAGCGCCGGCAGGTGCTGGTGGAGTGGAACGACACCACGGCCGACTACGACACCGACCGGTGCGCGCCCGAGATCGTCGCCGAGCAGGCCCGCCGGACCCCGCACGCGCCGGCCGCGATCGACGACACCACCCGGCTCACCTACGCCGAGCTCAACGCGGCGGCGAACCGGCTCGCCCACCGGCTGATCCGGCTGGGCGCCGGCCGGGGCACCCGGGTCGGCCTGCTGGTGCCCCGCTCCACGGTCAGCCTCACCGCCGTGCTGGCGATCCTCAAGACCGGCGCCGCCTACGTGCCGCTCGACCCGTCGTACCCGGTGGACCGGCTGCGGTTCATGCTCGCCGACTCCGGCGCCCGGCTGCTCGTCGCCGCCCCCGGCGCGGCCGGCGGCCTCCCCGAGGTCGAGGTGGTCGACCCGGCCGAGGAGTCGCTCGCGGCCGAGGACGACCGCGACCCGCGGCCGACGGCCCACCCCGACGACGTGGCCTACGTCGTCTACACCTCCGGGTCCACCGGCACCCCGCAGGGCGTACTCGGCCTGCACCGGGGCATCGTCAACCGGCAACGGTGGATCATGGACCGCTTCCCGGTGGGGCCGGACGAGGTGGGCAGCCACAAGACCTCGCTGAGCTTCTTCGACTCCGGCGGCGAGATGTTCCTGCCGCTCTTCGCCGGCGCCCCGGTCGTCGTGGTGCCCGAGGACGTCGGACGCGACCCGGTCCGCCTGGTCGACCTGCTCGCCCGGCACCGGGTCACCCGCCTGGTGGCCGTACCGTCGTTGCTGCGGGCCATCCTCGACGGCGTCGCCGACGCCGCCGAGCGCCTGTCGGCGCTGCGCTACTGCCACTCCAGCGGGGAGGCGCTCACCCCGGACCTGGCCGCGCGGTGGCTGGCGGCCCTGCCCGGCTGCGTCCTGGTCGACCTCTACGGCTCGTCGGAGATCTCCGCCGACGTGACCCTGGACGTGGTCACCGGCCCGGAGCGGGTCGGCAGCGTCGGGCGGCCGATCGGCAACACCCGGATCTACGTCCTGGACGAGGCCATGCGGCCGGTGCCGCCCCGCTTCGCCGGCGAGGTGTACGTCGGCGGGGCCGGCCTGGCCCGTGGCTACCTCGACCAGCCGGCATTGACGGCGGCGCGGTTCCTCCCCGACCCGTACGGGGCCGGTGGGCGGCTGTTCCGCACCGGCGACCGGGGCCGGTGGAGCCACGACGGGCGGCTGGAGTTCCTGGGCCGGGCCGACCACCAGGTGAAGGTCCGCGGCTTCCGGATCGAGCTGGGCGAGATCGAGGCGACGCTGCGGGCCCACCCCGGGGTCGCCGCCGCGGTGGCCGCGCTCGCCCAGGCGCCGGGCGGCGGCGAACAGCGGATCGTCGCGGCCGTCGTGCCCCGGGGTCGGGGCGACTCGTCCCGGCCGGCGCCGGCCGGGTCGGACCCGGGCGGGGCGCCGGCCACCACCCGGGTGTCGGACTGGCGGCTGCTCTACGACCGGATGTACACCGAGGCCGGTCCCGCCGAGGAGGCCCAGCAGGCGATCTGGACCAGCAGCTACACGGGCGCGCCGTTCACCGACGTCGAGATGGGCGAGTGGATCGACCAGGCGGTCCGGCGGATCCGGGAGCTGCGTCCCCGCCGGCTGCTGGAGCTGGGCTGCGGCACGGGCAACCTGACCCTGGCGCTGGCGCCGGACTGCGAGGCGTACGTCGGCACGGACTTCTCCGCCGCCGGCCTCAAGGTGCTCGAACAGCGGCTCGACGCCGAGGGGGTGGACCGGGACACGGTCACGTTGCTGCTGCGCGAGGCCGACGACCTCACCGGCATCGAGGCCGGCAGCTTCGACACCGTGGTGCTGCACTCGGTGACCCAGTACTTCCCGAACCACGACTACCTGCGCGGGGTGCTGCGCGCGGCGGTCACCGCGGCCTCGCCGGGCGGGCGGATCTACCTCGGCGACGTACGCGACCTGGACCTGCTGGAGGTGTTCCACGCCTCGGTGGAGCTGGGCGCCGACCCGGAACCCGGGCTGACCGTCGCCGAGCTGCGCCGCCGCGTCGCCGCCCGGGTGCTCGCCGACGACGAGCTGGTGCTGGCCCCCGACCTGTTCCTCACCGCGCCGGACTGGCTGCCCGGGGTGACCGGGGCGGAACTGCACCTCAAGCGAGGCCGGCAGGCCAACGAGCTCAGCGCGTTCCGCTACGACGTCGTCCTGCACGTGGGCGCCGCCCCCGACGGCGACGCCGCCGGGCCGGTCGAGCCGGTGCGGCTGAACTGGACGGGCGACGGGCTGGACGTCGCCCGGTTGCGGAGCCTGCTGCGCGGCAACCGCAACCGGCCGGTGGAGGTGCGCGACGTGCCGAACGCGCGGCTGGTCACGGTCGCCGGCCCCGTACGCCGGCTGGCCGGTCTCGCCGACGCCGACCCGGTGACCCGCCCGCTCGGCGAGCTGCCGCCCGGGGTCGACCCGGAGGACTGCTGGAGCATCGGCGAGGCGCTGGGCCGGCGGACCGCCGTGGTGCCGTCGACCGCCCGCGACCCGTACGCGATGGACCTGCGGTTCTGGCCCGCCGCCCGACCGGACGACGCGGTCGCCTGGACCCCGCCGGGGACCCGGCGCGCCGACTGGTCGGAGCTGGCCAACGACCCGCTGGGCGCGACCGCGCGGCGGGACCTGCTGCACGACCTGCGCACCCACCTGCGGCAGCGGCTGCCGGAGTTCATGGTGCCGCTGCTGCACCTGGTCGACGAGCTGCCCACCACGGCGACCGGCAAGGTGAGCCGGCGCGCCGTCGCGGCCGAGGCCACCGAGGCGCTGGCCCGGCTGGGCGCGGGCGCCACGACCCGGCAGCTCGCCCCGGCGGCCGGTGGGCTCCTGGCCCAGGTCACCGAGATCTGGCTGGACGTCCTCGGCGTCGGCGCCGTCGGGCTCGACGACAACTTCTTCGACGTCGGCGGCAACTCGCTGAGCCTGGTCCAGGTGCACATCCGCCTCCAGGAACTCCTCGGTCGGCAGTTCCCGCTGGTCGACCTCTACGAGCACACCACCGTGCGCAAGCTCGCCGAGCACCTCGGCGGGCCCGCGCGCCCGGCGACGGACCCGCCCGTCGACCCGGGGCCCGACCGCAACGAGCAGGTGGCCAACCGCCGCCGGCTGATGCGCCAGCGTATTCAGGAAGTGGGAAGTCGATGAGCAGCGAGATGGACATCGCCGTCGTGGGGATGAGCGGACGGTTTCCGGGCGCGGCGAACGTCGCCGAGTTCTGGGAGCTGCTCCGCGACGGCGTCGACGCCGGCCGCGAGCTGACCGCCGCCGAGCTGGACGCCGTCCCGGTCGAGGAACGCACCGATCCGGCGTACGTGCCGGTGTGGTCCGGCATCGAGGGCGCCGACCGGTTCGACGCGCAGTTCTTCGGCTACTCGCCGACGGACGCGATGCTGATCGACCCGCAGCACCGGATCCTGCTGGAGTGCGCCTGGGAGGCGTTGGAGGACGCCGGCTACGACAGTCGCCGCTTCCCCGGCGACATCGCCGTGTACGCCGGGTGCGGCCTGAACCAGTACCTGCTCTACCACCTGCTGCCCCAGCAGGAGCTGGTCGACTCCGCCGGCCGCCTCGGCATGGCCGTCGCCAGCGACAAGGACAACCTGGCCACCCGCATCTCGTACAAGCTCGACCTGACCGGGCCCAGCATGACGGTGCAGACCAACTGCTCCTCGGCCCTGGTCGGGCTGCACCACGCGATCAGCAGCCTGCTCGACTACCAGTGCGACATGGCGATCGTGGGCGCGGTCAGCGTCAAGAACCCGGTGCCCCGCGGCTACCGGCACGAGGCCGACGGCATCAACTCGCCCGACGGCCGCTGCCGGGCCTTCGACGCGGAGGCCGCCGGCTACCACCTGGGCGACGGCGCCGGCGTGGTGGTGCTGCGCCGCCGCGAGGACGCCGAGGCCGCCGGCGACCGGATCTACGCCCTGGTCAAGGGCTCGGCGGTGAACAACGACGGCGCCGGCAAGGTCAGCTTCGTGGCGCCCGGCCGGTCGGGCCAGGTGCGGGTGATCCGCCGGGCGCTGCGGGTCGCCGACGTCCCGCCGAGCTCCATCCAGTACGTCGAGGCCAACGGCAGCGGCACCCTGATGGGTGACTCGATCGAGGTGTCCGCCCTGGAGGAGGCGTACGGCGCCGCCGACGGCCCGGGCGCCGGGTGGGCGATCGGCTCGGTCAAGCCGAACGTCGGCAACCTCGACACCGCCTCCGGCGTGACCTCGCTGATCAAGGCGGTCCTCGCCGTCCACCACGGCGAGCTGCCGCCGTCGATCCACTACCGCAAGCCCAACCCGCAGACCTCGCTCGACCGGGGGCCGTTCCGCGTCAACGACATGCTGCGGGACTGGCCCGAGGCCACCGGGCCGCGCCGGGCGGCGGTCAGCTCGTTCGGGGTCGGCGGCACCAACGCGCACGTCATCCTCGAACAGGCGCCGCCGCCCGCGCCGCCGGGGCCGAACCCGCCGGCCGTGCTGCTCGCCGTCTCCGCGGCCGGCGGCGAGGCGCTGGCCGCCGCCGCCGGCCGGCTCGCCGAGCACGTCGGCAGCCACCCCGAGCAGGCGCTCGCCGACATCGCCTACACCAGCCAGGTCGGCCGGCGCGCGTTCCGGCACCGGGCCTTCGTGGTCGCCGCCGACGCCGACGAGGCGGCCCGCGCGCTGTCCGCCGTCGGCGCGGGCGAGGCGTCGCCGGAGGCCGCCACCGTCGCGTACGCGTTCGGCGCCACCTGCCCCGACCTGGCCGCGCTGTGCGACGCGTTGCCCCGGCTGCGGGCGGAGGTCGACCGGGTGGCCGGTGAGCTGGGCGTCGATCCGGGTGCCGGCGCGGCGGGGTCCGACGCCGCCACCGTCACCGGGCAGCTCGCGCTCGCCCGCCTGCTGGGCGCCTGCGGCGTGACCCCGGTCGCCGCCCACGGCGAGGGCCCGGGCGCCGTGACGGCCGCCGTCGTCGACGGCCGCTGGACGGTGGCGGAGGCCGGGCGCGCGCTGCGCGCCGGCACCCACCCGCCGGCGCCGGCCGGGGCACCGGCCCAGGCCGACCTGACGCTGGCCGTCGGCCCGGCCGAGGCGTCGACGCTGGCCCTGGCCGACGACGCCGGCAGCGTCCGTGGGCTGCTCGGCGCGTTCGGCGAGCTGTGGCGCCGGGGCGTCGAGGTGGACTGGGCCGCCCTGCACGAGGGCGCGTCGCGGCGTCGCGTCGGCCTGCCGACGTACCCGTTCCAGCGCTCGCGGCACTGGGTCGACCCGGTGGCCGTGGCGCCCGTGACCGGGCCGACGCCGGCGGCTCCGGCCGCCGACGCCCAGCCGGCCGCCGGCTCGGTCCTGGAGGAGGCGGTGGCCGCCGTGTGGCGCCGCCGGCTGGGGGTGGACCGGATCGGGCCGCACGACTCGCTGCTGATGCTCGGCGCGGACTCGCTCAGCGCCGCCCGGACGCTGCGGGACCTCGCCCAGGCCTTCCACGTCGAGCTGCAACTCGGCGTGTTCCTGCAGAACCCCACCGTCGCCGCGCTCGCCGAGGTGATCGACGGCAAGCTGCGCGAGGCGCAGGAGATCCGGGCCGCGCTCGCCGCGGTCACCGAAGAGGGAGCGTGAGGCCGTGCCCGACGTCAACTTCGTCACCGTGGTGCCCCGGGTCCGGGACCTGACCGCGTACGCGGACACGGCGATGTCCGTCATCCGCCGCACCGACGCGGCCGACCTCGACGGGGTGCTCATCTTCACCGGCAGCGGCGCGGTGCTGGACCCCTGGATCCTGGCGACCGCCGCGGCGGCCGGCACCACCCGGCTCAGCCCGCTGGTCGCGGTGAACCCCGTCTACCAGCACCCGTTCACCGCGGCCCGGATGGTCGCCTCGCTCGGCCTGCTCTACCAGCGGCGGATCGACCTCAACCTGATCACCGGCACCGCCGTGAGCGACCTGGACGCGCTGGGCGACCGGCTGGACCACGACGACCGGTACGCGCGCCTCGCCGAGTACGTCGAGATCATGATGGGGGTGCTGGGCAGCCGCCGCCCGTTCAGCTTCGACGGGCGGTTCTACCAGGTGTCCCGGTTGCAGCTCACGCCCGGCCTGCCCGCGCACCTGCTGCCTCGGCTGTTCGTCGCGGGACAGTCCCCGGCCGCCCGCGAGGTCGCCGAGCGGGTGGGCGCCACCAGCATCCAGATGCTGACGGCGGCCCGGCCCGACGCCGGCGGCGCGCCGGGCGCGCTGAACTTCGGGCTGCTGACCCGGGCGACGGCGGAGGAGACCGAGCGGGCCGCCGAAGCCCGCTTCCCGGAGGACCCGGACGGCGCGAAGATCACCGCGGTCACCATGGCCAACACCGACTCCGTCTGGAAGCAGCGGCTCTTCGCCGAGGCGGAGGCCGGCCACGGCGCCGTCACCGTCGACCCGGCGTACCGGCTCGCGCCGTTCCGCTCCGGCCAGGCGGACGGGCCGTACCTGGTGGCCGACCACGCCGGCGCCGTCGACCGGCTGCTGGGCATGGTCCGGGCCGGGGTACGCACCTTCGTGCTGGACACCCCCACCGACGACGAAGACTTCCACAACCTCGCACAGGTCGTCCGGACCGTCCGTGACCGACTGCGGGTGGACCCGACCGAGGGAGAGCGATGAACCCGCCTTTCGCCAGCCACGACCTCGTCCACGCCCGGCCCAACCTGGCGCTGGAACCGCTGATCCACCGGTACTACGCCTGGCTGAACCTGGTCTCGCCGGTGCCGGCGGCGATGAACTTCGCCAAGCTGCACGTGCCGCTGCTGCGCTCCTTCCTCGACGCGCCGGCGCTGCACCGCCGCTCGGCCCGCGACCCCAAGCTGCGCGGCGGCATGTTCGTCGACCTCGAGGACGACCAGCTCGACGGGGTGTCCGAGCTGGCGGGCCGGCTCGCCGACGGGCCGATGCCCGAGCTGTCGGCGGCCATGGACGAGCTGACGGTCAACCTGGAGAAGCTCGCCGACGGCTTCGACCTGACGCCCCGCTACGGCGAGATCCCGCCGGCCCTGCGCGGCTACGTCGAGCTGGTCTACGACCTCAACGACCACGCCCGGATCCGGCTCGCCGAGCGGATGCTCTACCGGTCGCGGCACTTCGACGAGACCGCCCACTCGGTGGACCTGTCGCTGGCCACCGGCGACGAGCGGCCGTTCGCGATGACCACCCCGCGGTTCCCCGGCAACGGGCACGTGCAGGCCACCATGCCGCTGCGCGATCCCCGCATCGACCTGCTCTTCTCGACCATGACCACGGCCCGACCCTTCGGCGAGCTGCGGGAGGCGTTCGACGTCTCCGACGCCGACCTGGCCACCTTCAGCGGGCTGTTCTCCGCCGAGCCGGGCGGGAGCCCGGACCGCAACCTGGACGGCCCGGGGCTGCGGGTGCGCTACTTCGGGCACGCCTGCGTGGTGGTGCAGTCCGGCCCGGTCACCGTGATGACCGACCCGTTCCTGTCCGACGCCCTGGGCGACGGCGACCGGTACGCCTACGCCGACCTGCCCGACGTCATCGACTACGTGCTGATCACGCACGGGCACCAGGACCACCTCGAACTGGCCACCCTGCTGAAGCTGCGGCACCGCATCGGCACGGTCGTCGTGCCGAAGACCGCCGCCGGGGCGTTGCAGGACCCGTCGTTGCGGCTGTGCCTGGAGGCGCTCGGCTTCCCCAACGTGGTCGACGTGGAGCCGGGCGAGACCATCGAGCTGCCCGACGGCCAGATCGTGGTCTGCCCCTTCGTCGGCGAGCACTGCGACCTCGACATCGCCGCGAAGGTGACCTACTCGGTGCGCACCGGCGGGAAGAACCTCTACTTCGGCGCGGACAACCGCTGCGTGGACCCCGCGCTGTTCGGCCACATCCACGACATGATCGGCGACGTCGACATGGCCTTCCTGGGCATGGAGTGCGACGGCGCCCCGCTGTCCTGGATGTACGGTCCGCTCTTCTCCCGCCGCATCGACCAGAAGATGAGCCGCAGCCGCAAGCTCAACGGCTCCGACGCCGTCGAGGCGATGGGCATCGTGCGGCGGCTGCGGGCCCGACAGGCGTACGTGTACGCGATGGGCCGCGAGCCCTGGCTGGTGTTCGTCATGGCGACGAACTACACCGACGAGTCGTACCAGCTCAAGCAGATGGCGGAGTTCTTCCAGCGCTGCGCCGACGTCGGGGTGCCGGCGCGGGAACTCTACGGACGGGCCGACCTGGCATGAGCCGCAGCTGGACGTGCCAGTCCCGGTACGTGGCCACGCGCGACGGGACCCGGCTGGCGGCGTACGTCTTCCGGCCGGTCGGCCAGCGTGACCCCGCGCCCGTCGTCTGGGCCCACGACCGCTACCACCAGGTGTCGCCGCGCCCCGGGCGGGACGACTTCCTGGCCGTGGTGCGCGCCGAACTGGCGGACGTCGACCTCACCGACATCGAGGACCTCGGCGTGGCCGAGGTGGCCCCCGGGGAGGTGACGCTGCGGGCCTTCCCGGTCGCGCAGCGCCTGCTGGCCCGGGGCTACGTCGTGGTGGTGGTGGACAGCCGCGGTAGCGGCGCGTCGTTCGGCACCAGCGACGGCCCGTTCGGCACGGCCGAGGCGACCGACACGTACGACGTCACCGAGTGGATCGCCGCCCAGCCCTGGTGCGACGGCCGGGTGGGCATGTTCGGCCGCTCCTACCTCGGGGTGTCGCAGTACCTGGCGGCGAGCACCGCCCCGCCGCACCTGGTGGCGATCTTCCCGCAGATGGCGCTGTTCGACCTGTACCGCTTCGCCTGGGACGGCGGGGTGTTCCGGGACGACTTCGCCCGCGCCTGGGGCGAGGACGTGCGCGAACTCGACCTGCACGGTCCGGTCGCGCCCCTCGACGACGACCCGGACGGTCTCCTGCTGGCCGCCGCCCGCGAGCAGCACGTGGCGAACCGGGACGTCCGCACGATGTTCGCCGGCCTGCCCGGACGCGAGTCGCGGCTGACCGACACCGGCGAGGCGGCGTACCTGACCCGCAGCCCGTCGGCGCTGCTGGAGGCGATCAACGCCTCCGGGGTCGCCGTCTACCACCTGGGCGGCTGGCACGACGTCTGGGCGCGCGACGCGACCGAGTGGGCCGGCCGGCTGACCGTGCCGCATCGGGTGGTCATCGGCCCCTGGGCGCACACCGGCGGGGTGCTGGGCGGCGCCGGCTACAACCTGGCCGACGAGCACCTGCGCTGGTTCGACCACTGGCTGCGGGGCCGGGACACCGGGATCATGGACGGCCCGGCCGTCCGGTACCACGTGCTGGGCGCCGACGCGTGGCGTACCGCCCGGTCCTGGCCGCCGGAGCCGGCGACGACCGGCACGTGGCACCTCGGCCCGGCCGGCGAGCTGGGACCGGAACCCCGGGCCGGCGAGGCCCGCCGGTACGAGGTGGACTACGCCACCACCTCCGGCAAGACCAGCCGGTGGGCCAGCGGCTACGGCTCGCCCTTCCAACGGCCGGACCTGACCGACAACGACACCCGGGCGTTGTGCTGGACCTCCGACCCGCTGACCGAGGCGGTCGAGCTGGTCGGCGCCCCGGTGCTGCGCCTGGCGGCCCGGGTCACCGACGGCCCGGCGGACGTCTTCGCCTACCTGGAGTCGGTCGCCCCCGACGGCACCTCGCTGTACGTCACCGAGGGCTGCGGCCAGGTCGACGGCGCTCCCGGCGACTCCCGCCTGGAGATCGAGCTGCACCCGATCGCGTACCGGTTCGCGGCGGGCGAGCGGATCCGGCTGGCGATCACCGGGGCGGACGCCGACAACGCGCTGACCGTACCCCGGGACGTCGCGCCGGTGCTGACGGTGCGGCACGACGCCGACGCCGCCCCGACGCTGGAGCTGCCCCGCGCGGTGGCCCCCGAACGGCGGGACGCCGACGACGTCACGGCGCCGCTGTCGGTGGCGCAGCGGGCGATCTGGCTGGCCGAACAGGCCGGCACGAGCGGGGCGGCGTACCACCTCGACGCGGCGGTCGAGCTGACCGGACCGGTGGACGCCGGCGCGTTGCACGCGGCGGTCGACGAGATCGTCCGCCGGCACGAGGCGTTGCGGACCACCATCGTCGAGGTCGACGAGGAGCCGGTCCAGCGGATCCATCCCGCGGCGCCGCTGACCATCGCGCGCCTGGACCTCACCGACGCGCCCGCGGACGGCTGGGCCGGCGACGTACGGGTGACGGAGTTCCGGGACCGCCGGTGGGACCTCGGCCGGGAGTGGCCGATCCGGGTCGCGACCGTGCTGCTGCCCGCCGGCCGGACGGCGCTGCTGCTGGTGGTCCACCACGTCGCCGCCGACCCGACCGCGGCGGAGATCTTCTTCGCCGAACTGGCCCGGCTCTACCCCTCCTACGCGCTGGGGGAGCCCGTCCGGCTGCCGGACGTGCCGTGCCGGTACGCGGACGTGGCCCGCCGCCAGCAGGCCGAACTCGCCGGGCCCGGCACGGCCGAGCAGCTCGCCCGGTGGCGGCGCTACCTGGACGGGGCCCCGCAGGTGATCGCCCTGCCGACGGACCGGCCCCGACCGCCGGTGCTGGACCACCGGGGCGGGTCGGTGCGCTTCACCGTCGACGACGCCCTCGCCGCCCGGCTCGTGGCGGCGGCCGCCGCCGCGCGGACCAGCCCGTTCACGCTGCTGACCGCCGCGTTCGCCCGCACCCTCAACGCGTACGGCGCGGGCGACGACCTGCTGATCGGCACGCCGAGCCTGCAACGCGACGACGAGTCGACCCGCGACCTGATCGGCTGCCTGGTCAACCTGCTGCCGTTGCGGGTCCGGGTCGACCGGGACGCCACCGTGGCCCAGTTCCTGCACGACGTGCGGGGCAGCGTGCTGACCGCGCTGGAACTGCGCCGGGTCCCCTTCGACACGCTGGTGGGCGAGCTCCGGCCGCGCCGCGACCCGGCGGTCTCCGCGCTGGTGCAGGTCTGCGTCCGGTACGGCCGGGCGGTGCCGGACCGGTTCCGGCTCGGCGAGGTCGAGGCGGTCCGGCTGGAACCGCCGGAGTGGACGTCGGCGAAGTACGACCTGGCGCTGGCCGTGAGCCAGGTGGGCGAGGACCGGATGGTGGGCAGCCTGGACTTCCGGCTCGCCCTGTTCGACCGGGCCACCGTCCAGCGGATCCTCGACTCGATGCTGACCGTGCTCGACCAGCTCGTCGCCGACCAGGACCGGCGGGTGGGCGAGCTGTCCGCGATGCCCCGGCGGGAACTGCGCGCCGTGCTCGACGGCTGGAACCCGGCGCGGCTGCCGGACGCGCTGGCCGACCGGGACGACCTGCCGGCCGTGGCCCGCTGCTACGTCCTGGACGACCGCGTGCGACCCGTGCCGGTGAACACGCCGGGGCGGCTGTGGCTCAGCGGCACCGGCGACGTCGACGACCCGTACGCCGGGACGCCGGGCGCGCGGATGCGGGACACCGGGGCCACCGTGCGGTGGACCACGGCGGGGCGGCTGGACCTGGTGCCACCCGCGACGCCCGCCGGTGGGCCGGCAGCCCCGCCGGACCCGGTGACGACGGCGGGCCCGGCGACCACGGCGGGTCCGGCGACCGACGACGGCCGGTCCGAGGTGCTCGACCAGCTCGGGCAGATCTGGGCCGCCCTGCTCCAGGTCGACGGCGTCGACCCGGGGGACGACTTCTTCGACCTGGGCGGCGACTCGCTCTTCGCGATCCGCCTGATCAGTCGGATCCGCAAGGCGTACCAGGTCCGGCTCTCCCTGCAGGACGTGTTCGCGGCGCCGACCTTGGCCGAGCAGGTCGACCTGGTCCGTGAACGGCGCGCGTCGTGACCGGGCCCGTCTTCTATCCCTGGTCCGCTCAGGAGGAGATCGACCCGGTCCGCGTCGCCGGCGGCGCGGGCAGCTGGTTCTGGGACGACCGGGGCAACCGGTGGCTCGACCTGCACGCCCAGATGGGCAACCTGCACCTGGGCCACCAGCACCCGGCCCTGGTCGCGGCGCTGCGTGAGCAGGCCGGGCGGATGTGCACCATCGCGCCGTCGTTCGCGGTCGACATCCGCGACGAGGCGGCCCGCGCGATCGTCGAGGTCGCCCCGGGCGACCTGGAGACGGTCCTGTTCACCACCGGCGGCGCGGAGGCCGTGGAGCACGCGGTGCGGATGGCGCGGGTGGTCACGGGGCGGCCGAAGGTGCTCGCCGCCTACCGGTCCTACCACGGTGCCACGGCCGGTGCGCTGGCGTTGACCGGTGACCCCCGCCGCTGGCCGGTGGACACCGCCAGCGGCGGCGCCGTGCACTTCATGGGCCCGTACCCGTACCGCAGCGACTTCCACGCCGAGGACGCCGCGCAGGAGTGCGACCGGGCGCTGGAGCACCTGCGCCGGCTCGTCGGCTACGAGGGCCCGGACACGATCGCCGCGATCCTCCTCGAGCCGGTGGTGGGCAGCAACGGCGTGCTGGTGCCGCCGGACGGATACCTGGCCGGCGTCCGTCGGCTCTGCGACGAGCACGGGATCCTGCTGATCGCCGACGAGGTGATGACCGGCTTCGGCCGGTGCGGTCGGTGGTTCGCCGGCGACCTGTGGGACGTGGTGCCCGACCTCATGACCTTCGCCAAGGGGGTCAACTCCGGCTACGTGCCGGTGGGCGGGGTGCTGCTGTCCCGCGCGGTGGCCGCCCACTTCGCGCACCGCCGCTACCCCGGCGGGCTCACCTACTCCGGGCACCCGCTGGCCTGCGCCTCCATCGTGGCGGCGCTGCGGGTGCTGCGGGAGGAGAACCTGGTCGACCGGGCGGCCGTACTCGGCCGGGACGTGGTGGGCCCGGCGCTGGCCGAGCTGGCCGAGCGCCATCCGATCGTCGGCGACGTACGCGGCGTCGGCCTGGCCTGGGCCGTCGAGTTGGTCCGGGACCGCGCGACCCGCGAGCCCCTGGCGCCGTACGCGGCCCCGGGGACGCTGGCGCCCGAGATGGCCGCCGTGCTGGCGGCGTGCAAGCGGCAGGGTGTCTGGCCGCTGGCGGCGGGCAACCGACTGCACCTGTTCCCCCCGCTTACCATCACGGAGGCGGACCTGACCGACGGGATCGCCGGGATCGACCGGGCCCTGGCCATGGTTTCCGAGGTATGAGGAGAAGAAGATGACGGTGGAGCAGCCGGAGACGGCCGAGATCTGTCGGGTCGTGGTGAACGACGAGGAGCAGTACTCGATCTGGCCGGACGGGCGGGAGATCCCGGCGGGCTGGCGTGCCGAGGGCTTCGTCGGGCCGCGGGCCCGGTGCCTGGAGCACATCGACTCGGTGTGGACGGACATGCGCCCGCTGAGCCTGCGCCGGGCGATGGCGGCCGAGGCGCGGTAACGCGGACGGGAGGGCCGGCCGCCCGGGCGTGACCGTTCCGTCAGTGCCCGCCGGCCGTCCCGCCCACCGCCCGGACGCACCCGCCCTCGTGGGGCCGCCGGCCACCGCCGGGCGGCCCCACGCGCGCAACACCCGCCGGAGCGCCTGCGCTCACCGACCGTCCAGCGCGCGGGCCAGCCATCCGGCGATCCGCTCCACCGTGGGCCGGCGCAGCAGCGAGTAGTGGTCACCCTCGTACTCGTGCACGGTGGTCCGGGCGCCGACGTAGCGCTCCCAGCGCGGCTGCCAGCGCGGCGACGCGGATGCCTGGACGACGGTCACCGGCAGCTCCACGCCCTCCGGCCGGTACCCGGCCACGGCGGTGACGTGTCGGGCGAAGGTCTCCACCCGGCGGCGCACCTCGCGCACCGGCAGCGCCACCGGGGTCACCCCGGCGTCCACCAGCCACCGGCGCAGCAGCATCGTCTGCTCCTCGACGGACAGCGCGGCGAGCGTCGCGGCCGTCGGGGCCGGGTGGTCCCGGCCGAGGGACGCGGCGAGGTCCGCGGCGAACCGCGCCGCCATCGCGGCGTCGTCGGTCCCCTCGTCGGCCGGGCGCGCCTGCCCGGGCGCGGTGTCCACGACCACCAGCAGGTCGACGGCGCGCCCGGCCCGCACCAGTCGGCGGGACATCTCGTACGCCAGCAGGCCGCCCATCGACCAGCCGCACAGCCGGTACGGGCCGGCCGGCCAGCGGGCGAGAAGTGCGGCCAGGTACGACTCGGCGAGCGCGTCGATGGAGTCGCCGGTGGCGTCGCCGGCCGACTCGATGCCGACCAGATGGTACGCGGGCAGCAGCCGGGCGAGTTCGGCGTACGCGCCGACCGTGCCGCTGACCGGGTGCGGCAGGACCAGTGGCGGACGGTCCGTCGGCCCGCCGAGGTGCACCAGCGCGCCGGACGCCGTTCCGCCCGGCCGGGTACGCACCGTGGGCGGCGGGGGCGCCACGGGGACGCCCGGGGCCGGCACCGGCCGGCGCACCGGCAGCGTGCCGACGGTGGCCTGCGGGTCGGCGACGACCGCGCCCAGCAGCGCGACGAAGTCGTCGGCGACGGCGGCCATGTCCGCCGGGTCGAACAGCTCGTCGCGCCAGGTCCAGGCCGCCACGAGCCCGCCCGAGTCGTCCGTGAGGACGTCCAGCTGCACGTCGAACTTCGCCGTGCCGGTGTCGACGTCGATCCAGGCGGTGCTCAGGCCGGCGAGGCGGGGCGGGGGCGCGGGGCGGCCCTCCACGCTGAACGCGAACTGCGAGAACGGCATCCGGCCCGGCACCCGCGCCGGACGCACCTCGTCCACGATCCGTTCGAAGGGCACCGCCATGTGCGCGTACGCCCCGAGGGTCAGCTCCCGGACCCGGTCGACGACCTCGGCGAAGGTCGGATTCCCCGCCAGGTCGCCGCGCAGCACCACGGTGTTGACGAAGTACCCGATCCGGCTCTCGTCGGCCTCGCTCGTCCTGCCCGTCGTCGGCGACAGCACGGCGACGTCGCTGCTGCCGGTGCGCACGGACAGCAGCACCAGGTACGCGGCCAGCAGCGTCATGAACGGGGTGGCCCGCCGGGACCGGCCCAGCCGGGTCAGGGCCGTCGTCACGTCCTGGTCGAGCGGGACGTCCAGCCGCCGCCCGGCGGTCAACGCCCCGGCCGCCCGGTCGCGGACGCCGGGCAGGTCCAGGTCGGGCAGGCCGGCCAGCCGCTCACGCCAGTAGGCCAGTGCCGCGTCCGGGTCCTCCGGGTCGGCGAAGTCGTCCTCGTCGTCGTCCTCGTCGTCGGGCACCGGCGGATCGAGGTCCGGCACCTTCCCCGCCCGCAGCGCGTCGTACGCCGTGGCGAGGTGTTCCCAGAAGACCGGGCGGGACCCGCCGTCGAAGACGATGTGGTGCACGGTGACCGCGAGCAGGTGCTCGGCGGCCCCGCAACGGATCAGCACCGCCCGCAGCAGCGGGCCGTCGGCGAGGTCGAACAGCCCGTCGTGGGCCTTCTCCAGTTCCTGCCGGACCCGTTGCTCACGGGTCGCGGCGTCCGTGGTGCTCAGGTCGACGACCGGTAGCGGCACCGGCGCGCGGGGACCGATCCGCACGACCACCTCGTCGTCGACCATCGCGAAGGTGGCCCGGAGCAGCTCGTGCCGGTCCGTCACGGTGGCGAGCGCGCCGCGCAGGGCCGGCAGGTCCAGCTCGCCGGTCATCCGCACCACCGTCAGGATGTGGTACGCGGTGCTGGTCGGCTCCAGCTGTTGCAGGAACCAGAGCTGACGCTGGGCCACGGTGGCGGGATCGGTCGACGCGGCGGGCAGCCGCTCGCGCAGCAGCCGTACCAGCAGCCGCCGGTGCTCCTCCGCCGGCCAGCCGGGCGGCGGTCGCAGCAGCGCGGCGACCGGGTCGGGCGACGGGCCGCTCATCGCGGTGCTCCTGTCTCGTCGTACGGCTGGCCGGGCCGGGTGGCGGCGGCCAGCGCTCGTCGGGCCTGCTCCTCGGTGAGCGCGGCGACGGCCTCGCGCATGCCGGCGACGGTGTCCACCCAGCCGGGCCGGCGCTCGACGCGGCGCACCTCGTCGGCCAGGCCGGCGATCGTCGGGTCCCGGAACAGCGCCGCGACCGGCAGCTCGACCTCGAACGCGGCGGCGGCCTGCGCGGTGACCTGGGTGGCGAGCAGGGAGTGCCCGCCGAGGGCGAAGAAGTCGTCGCGGACGCCGATGCCCGCGACGGGGGTGCCCAGCACCGTCGCCCAGATCCCCGCGAGCTGTCGCTGTACGGCGTCGCCGGGCGGCTCGGAGCGGACCGTCGCGGGATCGGGTGCGGGGAGTGCGTTGCGGTCGATCTTGCCGTTGCGGGTGAGGGGGAGGTGGGGCAGGGCGATG